>CAMWQY010000059.1 GCA_947176355.1 uncultured Porphyromonadaceae bacterium | reverse complement strand
CCTTTGAGGCGCTGGGCAAGTTGTGCAAGTTCGTCCATATTTCTACCTATATTGTTAATTATTCTTGTTTATATTTTTTGCAAAAGTATGCAAATTTTTCCGTATTGCCAATAAATTGCACAATTATTTTTAATTGTGTATAAATGCGGGTGCTTTAAGAAGTAAAACAGCTATATATTGGAACCTCGGTATCCTACAATAATAAGAGGGAATGTCTATGTGACATTCCCTCATTATAGATAGTAGGGTGATTTATCAGAGATTCACTTTCTCACGGGCTCCGTCGATGAGCTTCCAAAGAGAAGTGAACTTGAAGGTACCTTTACCTACAAGTAGATACTCAACAACAAATTCTTGCGTACCATCGGAAGTGTAGGCTGTGAAAGTAAATGTGTAGGTTACATCCATTCCGTCTACAAGCTGGGCGTCTCCGTCTACAATGGAGAGTGCTCCCGGGAATGACTCAGTCGCAAAACGCTTTAGAATTAGTGCAGAAATCTCTTCATCGGAGAGTCCATCATAACCTGTGTAGCCTTCCGGAGCATTAGTCTTAGCAGTAGAGGCACGTACGTCAACGTTGCCGTAGTATGCTGAAGCTCCTGACCAGAACTCGGCGTTGTCGCGGTAATCGATAAACGCAGGACCTGGCTTCGAGCCGTTGGCTGGTTCTGCATTAGGATCGAGTTTCTTAGTAACGTTGGCAAATACCCAGTCTTTAACAGCCATGTAATAGGTGTATGATGGGTCGGTATTTCTTGCGTATGGTAGAACCATTTCTACAGAGGGGTTGAACTCCCACTTGTTGTCTTTGCGAGAGAATTTCTCAGTCATCGGAATCACTCCATTGTCATATACCCATTCTCCTCCTATCTTAGTATATTCACGCGCTTGGAATGACGTCTCCTTGCTGGAAGAGTCGTAATACTTATAAACTACGAACTCAGTTGCGTCCTCGCTTGCATAGGGAAGGATATTATTAAGATATACAGGGAGTAGCTGATCTGGAAGAGTTCCACTGAGGTTCCCGTAGCTCTGTCCCATGGCTACATAGTCAGAGGGCTGGAGGATGGTCATTGAGCCGGGTACTACCCATGCCGAGCCGTTATACTTGTAGATAGCATAATGGCTGGTGGCTGGAACGTTGACAACTTTCTTAGGTGCGATAGCAGCAACTCCTGCTGAAGTGACCTCTGTCACAAGAAGATTATAGAATTTTGGCGCACCACTGCTATTGCTGATGCTTGTGAAATAACCCTTGAACACGTATGTGCCATCGTTTTCAAGACTCTCGAACATAGCAGCAGGAAATTGGTAGAGACTGCCGGTAGCCGTGGTTGCTCCATCAACAGCTACGTTATAGTAGTTGCCTGAGATGGAAAGCTTTCCGGTAAACTGTACATATTCTGCAGTAGCATCTGTAGTACGAGTAATGGCCTGGTCCATGTCTGCCCCTGTCACGACAGTAGGTGCAGGATATTCAACTTTCTGTGTGCCAACCTTTTTGATTGTGCTGGAAGAGGGGAGCTGGAACCCTTTATTATAGGTAGAAACTGTGCCACTTACCTCAAGCTGCTCACCCAATGCATAAGCGCTCATATCGTAAGAACTACCAAAGTAGACAAGGATAGAACCTCCTTTATCTGTGAGTATGAAGCCTTGTTTGCATATACCGGTAACTACTCCATTCACCTCTATGTTCTGATCCTTGGCTACGCTGCCGAGTACGTCAGACTCCTCGAATTCAGGAGTTGGTGGCACATCTGAGCCGAAAACGGGATCGATGTCAGAACTGTTGTAGGATACTACAGCATAATCACCGGAGATAGCATTGGGATAGTTCTGTGCAAGCAAACCCGGTAGATATTCGGAAGCTGAATGAGAAGGGCTGAAAGCTGTTGTGAAGTCCTCTGAGCTTCCGTAGACCTGCTGATAATCAGATTCTGACACTGTATAGCTCTTCACCCCATTGTTGATGGCCACGACCTCTTCATTCAATCCGTTGTCAATATTGTAAGTCATCCTTACAGTTGATCCGTTGTTGAGAGTGAAGTAGGGGAATTTGGAGTCAGCCACGAAGGCGGGAAGATATTTACGGGCAGCTTCCGATGATGGGAAATAACCATTGTTGCCGATATTCGACAATAATTTAGACTCTCCCGCAGCCTCGGCGAGCGCCTTATTAGTTGAATTGGACGCTATGCTCTTGTAGTCGTCAGCGGTAAGCGTATATTCCACCGTCTCTGTCTTGTCATAGACCGCTGGCTCTTTGAAACCATCAAGCTTGTCGTTCCATGCATTTTCACTGCAGGCCGTCATGCCTAAGACACCGGCAAGGAGCAGGAATGATTTTATATTTATATTCTTCATATAATTTATTTCTTATGTTACTCTTGTTTCTTTTTCCTGTGTCCGGTTACGGTTAGAAAGTCACTTTGAGTTTCAGTGAGAAAGTACGTCCGAACGAATAGATCACGTAGGTGGCGTTGCTCCATGTGCCGTTTACGTTATAGGGGTTCTGCGCATCTTTCACATAGTAGTAGTCGAAGAGGTTGTAGACGTTACCGTATAGTGTGGCGTTCATGCCGCCCATCTTGAAGCTGTAGCTTGCTGAAAGGTCAAACTCGTTGCCCCATGGAATCTCCCAAGGATCGGCGAGTGTGAGTGTCTTGTTCACCTCAAGGCTGTTGGCGTCGAGATAGAAGTCGGAATAGTTGCGTGCGCTCATGGTCCAGTCGGCACCGATGCGGAAGCCCTTGAAGGGTTTGAATGTCACGCCGAGACCGCCCGTTGTCTGTGCGGAGCCGCACACCTTATGGTTCTTCTGGTTGATAATGCCCCATGCGTGATCTTCTGCGAGCACTCCCGAAGCGAGTTCACCATTGATTATATTCTTCAATGGCTGACCGAGCTCGTTGTAGTAGTAGCCCTTTGGATTGTTGGTCCATTTCCAGTCGCCCATTGAGAACATACCCTGAATCTCTACCCATTTGGTAGGCTTGAAAGCGAAGTCTAACTCGAAGCCGAGGTGTTGCGCTGATACGTTCTCAAGACTAAGAGAATAGTAGCTACCTGCAGTTTCTCCTTGTGTGATCTCGCCGCGCTTAACAGTTTCGCGGTCGCTGCGATCCAACCATTTGGTGTAGTAGAGATTGGCTGTCATTGAGAAGATGGGTGAGTGGAATCCGTAGCCCAGCTCTACTGAACCGATTTTCTCGTTTTTAGGATTGGGGTTGATAGCGTTGCTGGTTGCTGAGTTGAGGAATACACCGTAAGAGAAGAATGGTGCTTTTGAAATATATCCTCCGTTTACGAAGATATTGTTGTGGCTGTTGATATTCCAGTTTACACCACCCTTGATAGTTCCGCCGAGGAATGTCTGCCAGGGAGTAGTGCCGTGTTCCTCGTCGTAATAGAACATATCCTTCTTCTTATAACCAGTGAGGTTGAGTGAGCCGGCGAGGATAGTTGTCACAGCTCCGTCGAGTAATCTATATTCACCCTGGCCGTAGATGCCTTCCTGATGAGTGAAGCCGTCGAAGTTGCGGTATACGATGTCTCCTATGCCGAGCTTCTGATATTTCCAGTTAGGATCAGCGGCAGCAGCATTGTTGACTGCTTTTACGCTCGAACGGTCTGCGTCGTCCATGAAGTATTCTCCGCCCCATAGATCGCAAATCTCATTCTTATGGTGACCAACGTAATAGCGCACATCTATACCACCTGTAAGTGAAAGCTTGTTGGGGATTACCTCATGCTTATAGGTGGATACAAGACCATACCATTCATGGCTGTTGACGCTCTGAGACATCACCATATTAGCACCGGTGGTTGACTCGGCATTGAGATCTTGAATCGCACCGTAGTCGAAGGTCCCGTCGGGACGACGAAGGTCTGTGGTAATCGCGCCGTTATAGGCACCGCGCCACATATTTCGGTAAGCTGATGTGCGGCCCTGACCGGAATAGCCGCCGCCCGATGCGAGCGACACGTAGAGAGCCGTAGAGAGTGAGGAGTATGGTGATATCTGCCAGATATGGTTGAGAGATATGATAGGCTTGTGATACTGGTTTCGATAGGCTGTACGCTGACGACCTTCGTTGTCGTAACCAAAAGAAGGGTTGTAGCGATACATGCTCTTGCCGTTCATATACTGCTTGGCGTTCTGCCAGTTGTCGATAGAGAGGCATCCGTATACTACGTTACGCTGGTTGTGCCACTGCGGAGAGCCGAAAGCCGTTAATGAGAGTTGGTGGTTTTCTCCAATCTTCTTCGAAATGTTGGCGAAATAGTTCCAGGATTCGAACTCAGTGCCTTGGATATATCCATTACCCCATTTGCGACTGCCGAGCACACTGATAGCCCAACCGTTTTTCATCAGGCCTGTGGATACGTTGAAGCCTATGTCTGTCATGTCATCGTTGCCCATGCCATACCATATAGAGCCTCCTTTCTTGGCATCGAGACCTTTTGTGGTGATATTGACAGTGCCGCCGATAGAGGGCGCTGATATTATGGCTGCCCCGAGGCCGCGCTGGGTCTGCATGCTGGTGGTCACACCGCCAAGTCCGGCGAAGTTACTCCAGTAAATACCGCCCCATTCCATGTCGTTCATTGGGATACCGTTGACGAGTACGGCTACGTTAGGAGCCTTGAAGCCACGCATATTGATCTTTGCGTCTCCATAACCGCCACCTTCAGGGGTTGCCCAGACACCCGGTGTCATCTTGAGAACTTCCGGAAATTCCTTGTTGCCCAATTTTGCCTCAATCTGGCCTGCGGTGAGTTCCGACATAGCGATAGGTGTCTCACGGGTGCGAGCCTTAGACTGAGTGACTACGACGTCCTGGAGCATTGTTGTCTCGGTGTCGAGTACCACACGTCCCACTTCCGGCTGTGCCTTCACCGTCTGGTCTTTAAATCCGACGTATGAGATTTTTATCTCCTTTGTGTTGTCGGGTACTGAGAGCGCGAAGTTGCCGTCGATGTCGGCAGCTGTCGCTGTCGCTGTGCCGGGCACTGCGACGGTCGCTCCAATCAGGGGTTCCCCCTGTTTGTCAAAAACAGATCCGCGGCAGATGTAGTTAGCCCAGGCTGCTGAACAAACCACCATAAGGGCGGATAAGAGAAACAGTCTCTTCATAGTTTTTTTGTTGTTGGTTGATAATTTGATTATGAAAATCTATTTTGGGTTGTTTTATTTCGTTTCAGTCGATAGTGGACGGGTTTGGTTCTTCTTTGATTTTATCTTAATTTTATACATGTCAAACCCTTTGCCGAATACTCCATTCACTGCACCCTGAGTAATGAAGGCATCATCATCGATTCCCTTTACGAGCCGCATTATGCCGGGTGCCTCTATCTTGCGACACCATACCATAAGTATTTTAACCGGCTTTTTGCTATACCATCCTTCTCCGTCAAGCACTGTCACTCCACGCTTTGCGTCATTGTTGATAGCATCGGCTATTGTCTGCCATTGGCGGCTGAATATGATGAACTGGACTGCCTGGCGATTGCCCACCACAATCATATCAGCGCAGTAAGATGCTACGAAAGTCACTACATAGCCATATACTATGATTGGAATTCGTGCTTCAAGACGCTCTCCGAATGTGCCGTCAAATGGAAGTAATATGCTGCTTGATACGATGATCATATCAGTTATCACCATGGCGCGTCCTATACTTACATTACTGAGTTTGTTTACCATGGAAGCTACAATATCTGTTCCCCCGGTAGAGCCATTATGAATAAGGACTGTCCCGACTCCGAGTCCGCAGATGATCGCTCCCAATATTGCGCTAAGCGACATATCCTCAAGTATCGGATGGCTAAGGCTCATAAAAAATGACTCTCCTACCCATATTGCTATTGAAACCATAGTGGCTCCAAAAATCGTGCGGATCACGAAGGTCTTGCCTACTATTTTAAATGCAAAAGCTAAAAGCACGAGGTTTAATACATATTGGGTAGCTGCCACCGGTATTCTTCCGTCAGTGGCGAAATATACCAAAGTGCCGACACCTGATAATCCTCCCATCACTATCTTATGGGGAAGAACGAAGGCACAGAAGCCAAAGGCATACATAAATATGCCTAAAATAATCATAATATAGTCGATTATCAAGCTCTTACGAGAAATGCTAAATCCTAACATTGTTTTCATGATGCAAATTTACTAAAAAATATTTAAAAAACATTAAACAATGAAATAAAAATTAATGGAATAACTGTCAAATTGTCGTGGCTGACATAAAGAAAATTATGTTTTAGTTGCAAAAAGAAAGAATATTCACTGGTTTTATATGATATAATCTTAATGTTCCCTTTAAAAATAAACAAAAATTTAACAATTATTTGGATAAATTTTTATAATTTTGCATCTGATTTCATAGATATGATATGATTCGGACGATATTAATAGCTATTTTAACCCTTTCGATTAGTTCTCAGCACCTTTATGCACAAGCGCGGGGAGCTTTGAATTTTCTTGTAGTCAGTGATTTGGGCAATTATGGAGGAGGAGATCAGCGTTTGGTGGCTGAAACTCTTGGGGATTTTGCTTCGCGATGGTCGCCAAATGCAATTTTAAATCTCGGCGACACTTTTCATTATTGGGGAGTGCAAAGTGTAGATGATTATGGTTGGATTTCCAATTTTGAATCTATTTATTCCTCTCCTTCTCTTCATAATCTTTGGTATTGTGCATTGGGTAATCATGATTATCAAGGTAATACCCAAGCTTTGATTGATTATACCGATATAAGCAGAAGATGGAATATGCCTTCGCATTACTATTCTAAGTCTTTCAAAAGGGGTGACACATCGGTAAAAGTGATTTTTCTTGATACGACTCCATTCCTTAGGAGAGCAGTGAGTCAGCCGGATATTTATCCTGATGCGATACGTCAAGATACGGTAGCACAAATCAAGTGGTTGCGTGAAGAACTTTCCGACAAAACACATGATTGGGTGGTTGTGGCAGCGCATCATCCATTATTTTCAAGCCGGGAAGACACTTCCGGTCAGCGATTTGATGTAAATACTCATCTTGGTATGGCTTTGTCTGAGAATAGACCGGATCTTTATATCAGCGGAGACGTTCATTGCTTCGAGCATTTCAGGAGAGAGGGCGATAAGACAGACTATGTCACTTGCTCTTCCGGAGCGCAAGCATACGTTGTGGTGCCCTCTCAAGATGCTATTTTTGCAAATGGACATCCCGGTTTTATGTCGTTGTCATTTGACAAGTCTTCTCTTTCGGTGGTGATGTATGACAGGGATGGCAAGAAATTATATGAGTTTTCAAAAACAAAATAACACCTTTTTTATTAAAAATTTAATTATGAACACATTGAAAAATGCAAAGAGATGGTCAATGCGCCTCCTTATGGTGACGCTTATGGCTGTTTTGTCTATCGGAGCCAACGCTCAGGTGACGACTGCTTCTCTTTCCGGTCAGGTGACCGAACCTAATGGCGAGCCAATTATCGGAGCTACGGTAATTGCCGTTCATCAACCGTCCGGAACAAGTTATGGAACTGCTACCAATGCTGATGGTCGCTACTCCATTCAGGGTATGCGTGTCGGTGGTCCGTATAAGATCACTTATAGCTACATTGGTAAGCAATCTGTAGTACTCAATGATATCAACCTCGAACTTGGCGAAAACACGCAGCTCGACATTTATCTTGAAGATGCTTCCAGCGAACTTGATGAGGTAGTGGTGACTGGAAAGGGCAGTAAGTTCATTCAAGCACGTACAGGTGCTACTACCAATATCTCCGGTAGTATGATTGAATCAATGCCTACTATCAACCGTTCTATTTCCGACATCACTAAGCTCTCTCCTTATTCTAATGGTATGAGCTTTGCGGGAGCTGACGGCAGAAGCACAAACTTCACTGTGGATGGATCAAATTTCAATAATAACTTTGGTCTTTCTTCAAAGCTTCCGGGTGGTGGCAATCCGATTTCTCTTGATGCTATCAAAGAAATGCAGGTTGTAGTGTCTCCTTTTGATGTGCGTCAGACCAACTTCATCGGCGGCGGAATCAATGCCATTACAAAATCCGGTACGAATACCTTCAGAGGTTCTGCATATATTTATTACAACAATCAGGATTTGCGAGGAAACCGCATTGATGGCACTGATCTTGGAGCCCGCGCAGATGCATCTACCACTATTTATGGTCTGACATTAGGTGGACCAATACTAAGAAACAAACTTTTCTTCTTTGTCAACTATGAGCATGAAGGTCATCCGGGAGAGGTAATCAAATATCGCGCAGCTGCCGACGGCGAGAATCCCGGCGGTATGGTATCACGTACTACTGCTGCTGATATGCAGCGCATGTCAGATTATCTTATGAGCCGCTATCACTATGATCCGGGATCTTTCACTAAGTTCCCGGGAGATGAAAGCAACAATCGTTTCCTCGTTCGTCTTGACTGGAACATCACTGACAATCATCAGTTGGCTTTCCGCTATAACTACACTAAGAATGTTGCATGGAATGGTCCTAACGGAAACTCTTCAGACACCGGCTACCGACTTAACAATACGTATCGTGTAGGTCCACAGTCTATGGCTTTCGCCAATTCAATGTATTCTATGGACAACAAGGTGAATTCTTTCTCTCTTGACCTTAACAGCCGATTCGGCAACAACATGTCAAATCAGCTCCTCGCGACATATTCAAACATTGAGGATATGCGTGGCACAAATTCTTCAGATTTCCCTTTCATTGATATTATGGCTGGAACTCCGGAAAATCCTGTCGTGCTTGAGCCTTATATGAGTGCTGGTTACGAACTTTTCACTTATAACAACGGCGTTAAGAATAATGTGCTGACTATCAATGATAACTTTAAATGGCTTGTTGGTTCTCACTCCCTGACTGCCGGTCTTGCTTACGAGCATCAGATGGCTTCTAATGCCTATATGCGTAATGGTACAGGTTATTATCGTTATTATTCTCTGGATGACTTCCTGAATGACCGTGCTCCCGAATCGTTTGCCCTTACATACGGATTCAATGGAGAAAAAGAGCCTACTGCTAAAGTTATTTTCAACCAGATTGGATTATATCTTCAGGATGAATGGGATATCACACGCAAGTTTAAGCTTACATACGGTATCCGCCTTGACGAGATGATATTCGACAATAGTTCTCTTGAAAGAAACACTGCTATCTATGATCTTGACTTCGGCGGTAAGCATATTGACACGGGACTTTGGCCTAAAAACAAACTTCAGGTGTCACCTCGTTTAGGTTTTAATTGGGATGTCCTTGGCGATAAGAGCTTCACTGTGCGTGGTGGTTCAGGTATTTTCACAGGCCGTTTGCCTCTCGTATTCTTCACAAATATGCCTACGAATGCTAATCTTGTGCAGAACTCAGTGCAATTTAAGACAACTTATCAGAATGGTGTTCCTGTAAGCCATGATCCGCGTCTTGATCAACTCGCCGGAGGCATGATCACTAATATGGATGAGGTGATTTCGAAGTTCAATCTTCCTACTTCAAATGATCATCATGTAGCCTCTAATAAGATTTCAGGAGTAGCTCCTGATTTCAAGATGCCGCAGGTGTGGAAGACTTCAATAGGAATTGACTATAAGATTCCGGTAGGATTTCCTCTATATGTCAGTGGGGAACTTATTTACATGCGCAACTTCAATTCTGTGACTATCAATAACTGGAATATCAAGCCGCAGAGTGAATGGGCGAATATTGAGCATTTCTCCGGTCCTGATAATCGTGTTAAATATCCTAAAGCTGCTGATTACCAGTATTATCCCGGCACTAATGCAGTAGTGCTTACAAATACCAATAAGGGTCATGGCCTGATTGAAAGCTTTACCATCAACGCTCGTCCTATCGAAGACCTTTCAATTATGCTCTCTTATACACACACTGCCAATACAGAGGTTTCCGGCATGCCGGGCAGCGACCCTGTTTCTACATGGCAAGGTCTGCAGACTATCGATGGTCCGAATTTTGCTCTTTGCCAGGCTTCTCAATATGTTGTGCCTAATAAGTTGATTTCATCTATCAATTGGACAATACCTTTTGCCCATAATGGTCTAAAACGCAACACAAACATCTCTCTTTTCTACAGTGGTTACAGCTATAATGGATATAGTTATGTATACACCAATGATATGAATGGTGATGGCATCAACAACGACCTTATGTATATCCCTGCAAATGACAATGAAATAAAATTCAAGACTGAGGATGACCGCAAGGCATTCTGGGCATACGTAAACCAAGATTCCTATCTTAAGAATCATCTTGGTCAGTATGCAGAAGCTTATAGTGCCCGTGCTCCTTGGACACACCGTTTCGATTTGCGTCTGATGGAAGAATTCCAATTCAATGTAGGAAATGCCAAGCATTCAATCCAGCTCAGCTTTGATTTTATGAATATCGGCAACCTATTCAATAGCAAATGGGGTGTACAGCGCACCAATGCCAATTCATACGCAAAAGGACTTCTCAAATATGAGGGTGTCGATGCTAATAATGTTCCTACATATTCAATGGCAAAAGTCAATGGTGAATATGTCAACAAGAGCTACGACTATTATCGTGTAGACACTCAGTGCTGGCAATTCCAAATTGGTATAAAATATCTTTTCAATTGATTTTGACCCAAATAAAAATGAGCGGTCGGACATCGTCCGGCCGCTTATTTTATGAAAAAAATCGAGGTGTGTTATTTATCTGCTGGGCGTTCGTATCCGTCTTTTTGGCATCGCTTGGTCATTCTTTCGATGCGTTCTTTAGTCTCAGGGTGAGACGAGAACATTTTCTGTACGGTAGTTGACTTTGTAGAGCCTTCAAGATTCTGAAGTTTTTCAAACGACTTCACCATACCCCATGGATTTCTGCCGTTGGCTACAAGGAAATCATATCCGCAATCATCAGCTTCTTTTTCTTGCTTTTGTGAATATTTAGCGTTGATCAAAGACTCTCCAAGTGAGCCAAGTTGAGATTCTGTAAGAGCAGCTGCTTTCCCACCTGTGGAGGCTACAGCATCTTTCACTGCGCCTGTAAGGAGTTCTGTCTTGAAAGCATTTTTTGAGTGGCGTTTCACTACGTGTCCGATTTCATGACCAATGATTCCAATCAGTTCATCATCGTCCATAATGTCCATGAGGGCGGCGAAAACACGTACACTGCCATCAGGGCATGCAAACGCATTGACATCAATTACGTTGTAGACTTTAAAATTCAATGGAAT
>CAMWQY010000058.1 GCA_947176355.1 uncultured Porphyromonadaceae bacterium | reverse complement strand
GAAGACGGCATACGCGATTTCTGCCTGTCTCGTGGGCTCGGAGATTTGTATAAGAGAGAGATGCATTATAATTAATCGTTTACTTCAGCTGCGGATAGTCGGCAAAAAGGGATTTAAGATTATCGAGTCTCACATAGCAATGAAGAGTAGCCTTCGCATTGTCTTTCGACGACAAAGCCTCTAATGGCACTTCCATGCTGACGACATGGCAATATCCTCCCATATCATTTTTCCATATATACAACCCCTTGACCATTTCTCCCGTTGTCTCTTTTATCCCCCAGTAGGGATCACACCCTTCTTCGGAAAAGATATCATATAAAGTTGCCAAAGTTGTAGCCACATCAGTCGCTTCATATCCATACTGTTTTATCTTCAAGTCAATCCCCAGATTCTCTTTCGAATATCCGGTCATCATCATATTTGAAATGGTCTCCACCGGATATATCCCGGGATCATAGACCATCTCAAACTTGTCAATCGCTTCTTTAGAAGGCAAGAAAACTATCTGGTTTGATAGATTGGATGTGATGAAAGAATCATTGCTCTTGATATAAAAATCTGAGAATGGAAGTTTCGAAACTTCTTTGATGGTTGCTGTTGGGATAGGCACATCTCCGGCTGAAGAAGTCTGAGCTCTGAATTTCTCAATCATCAGTAGCTCCAGACCTTTTTTATCCTCAATTTTCATAAGTCCCACCTTCGCAGGGAAACTGCATTCCACCAATGTCTTTCCATCCTTCGTCCAACTTGCTGTATAGACTCCCTTATTGAAATCGATAGAAAAATCCGCATCTTCCGGAATTGCCATAAAGGAGCGGTCGTTGCCTTTGGAATACTTGAATCCATCCTCTTTTACGCGCCTGATTCTATCCGATTTCTCTTCAGAATCAGGCGTCGACAGCAACTGAGAGTATCGCTGAAGGAAATTTGTCGCCATTCCGAATTGTCTGTCTTCAAGCATCGACTCTGGGACAATGCCTTTGCCCATCAATGGAAGCATACCGACCAAAGCTAAAATTAACACTACTGTGCGTTTCAATTTTTTGTGTATCATGACATTCAGTGGGATATATTAGAAGCGAAGATTCATTTATTTTTTATTAATTCTGACTCAATATTAGAGTGACATTATTCCCCTTCCGAAGAATTTTCCAAGATTATTTCTTCCTCCTCATCTGAGGCATTCTCTTTTTCTGTGAAATTCTTTATAATAACAATTTCATCATCACCATCAGAAGCATTTTCTTCTTCAGTTGAGTTATACATAATGATGGGCTCTTCTTCCTTTGGAGTCTCTGCCTCAGACTCAATTTCTTCAGATGATTTTTCTTCTACAGATGATTTTTCTTTCAAGTTCTTATTGCTGTCTTTTGAAGAAGAGTCGTTTGAATCAAAGCTTCCGGCTGCTAAGACCAAAAAGAATACGACAGCAAATACTGACACTACATAACGAATTCTAGTCTTTTTCATATATGTTATTTTTTAAAATTATTGAATGGAAAATCAAAATATACAGTATTCCTGCTACTCCACCTAAGACGTACATAAACAAGTCACTCCAGTCAAATACACCTGGCAAGATGTTGAAATATTGCAATATCTCCGACACCAAACCAACAGTTGGGATTACCATTGCAATAGGAATACATTGAGGAGATTTAAAGTTCCATAGTGCGCCAATAAAGGTAGTATAAGAAAATGCCCACAGTCCATCAGGAAGTGCATACACATACCAATCCGGCACTTCCCCCGGAACATTATTACGAAGAATTTGCACCCATACTGAAGATTCCGAGATTCCTGTAGTTGAAAACATTGTAAGGCTCATCGAGCGATAACAGATGTATATTAATCCACCTACAATCAACGAAAGAGCAGATAGGATATATGTAAATACTTTTAGTTTCAATGTCAGTGCGCTTTAATATTTTTTTGCTTCTTCCAATACGCTGCTTTTGTAGGATTCTTTACTACTTTTTCATAATAAGTGATGAGACTATCGATTGATGGTTGGTGTCCTGCCTCAGCTGCTTCTGTCCAAAGCTTTTCAGCTTGACTGTAACTTTTCTTGCCTTCTGTATTATATATTAAATTAGCATAATAGCCCTTGGCAGCACTATCATTTTTATCAATTGCCATCTTATAATATTTCGCTGCATTAACGTAATTTTCTTCGTTTTCATAAATATTTCCAAGCCAACGCATGGATTTAACATGATCATGTCTGTCAATAGCCATCTGAAGATATTTTTTTGCTGTTGCCTCATTTTTAGTTGTCACTTTACCTTCCTTATAATATTTTCCAAGATATGAAAGAGTGACAGCTGACCGGTCTCCAAGTTCATAAGCCTTTTCCAAAATTTTAAAAGCCAATTCTACATTTTTTTTTGTGTCTAATTTCTGACCAAATATTGTAAATATATTAACTAAATCTATAAATTCTTCCTTATCACCGACCTCTATATTAATATTTTTGTTATAACCAGTCAGATTAATTCTTTCTACATATTTCTCCAGCTGATCATCATTGCGATGATTCCAACCCATCACAATTAAATTATCTTGAGTGAGAGAGGATATATTTGCTTGACTCCAGTATTCGATTGCCTTTGGAATGCTTTTTTTCATCCCATACCCATGATATGCCATATCCCCAAGCACCTGCTGAGCAAATGAATAATTTGAGTCAGATTTATCAATCGATTTAAGAAGATCGATGATGTCAGAAGGCTCTACTCCGACCATATCAGGATTATGTAGAGCTATCTTAGCGCGTCTGATTCGTGAATATGATGAATTATAGAGGGCATACTCAGCAAAAGCCTTTTCTGCATTTTCCTTGCCTCCTTTTACCGACAACAATACGTAATAGATATCTCCAAGCTTTTGATGAGCGCTCTTATCCCCTCCGTCAAGGGCTTTCTGCAGATAACTTTTCATCATCTCAGCATCGCCATTACAAAACTTTGTAGCGCAATATACAGCCGCGTCCGGATTGCCCATTTCGGCTGCCCTTTTGATAAGCTGACTTCCTCGGGCCTCTCCATTTGAATCCATAAGTATTTTGCCATATTCCCACATGGCTACATCATCGCCGGCAGCTATTAGCTTTTGATATTCATTTGCAGCCTTTTTGATGTCTTGCTTTGTGGCTATTCCATTTTGGAGCATGTGTGCTTTGCTGATCATGGGGACTGACATCCTGATTTCATCATTATCCGGGAAAGCTGTCACCTCAAATACCTTATCCGGATATCCCTTGGCTTTAGCTGTCACCTCATAGGTGCCGAGGATACGCACTTTTTGCCCCGCCTTGAACTTTGCCAAGGATGGCTTTACGGCATCTCCAACAGGCTTTATCGAAAATTCAGCTTTTACAGGACTGACTATTGTCAAAGGCACTCGTATGTCAGCGTCCAGATATTCATTATCTTTGATGAGATCTATTGCGTATGATTTTTTATAGCCCGACGACTCCACTTCTACGTAATGGCGTCCTAATGGCAACGAAATCACACCCTTGTTCTTGTCGGCGACCTTACCATCGATTTTGACAACTGAGTTTTCAACCGTTGTTATATGCAGATTGCTTTTTTTAGTCGACTGCATTTGTAGATATTCATCCACACGTCCGCTATTTTTAAGGTCGTCGTCAGTAATGGTAAGAGTTCCGGTTAGATCTTGGTATCCGGCTACCGGGGAGGAAAGTTGATAGGCATATACTCCCGGCTTTAGTCTGAGAAGAAACTGCCCGTTTTCAGTATGATATGTTTCTTTGTTTTCTAAATTCAATGTAGCTTTAAGTACATTGCAATTCAACTTGACAGAGACTTCTCCTGCAGAGATATAGTCTTCAGGCAACTTCAGGACAAGATTATATGTAGATTTGCCTTTCAGCGGAAAAGGAAAATCATATTCAAAAGACTCGAAATCGGGGTGTTTTACAGTGATTCTTTTAGAGCCTTCTCCAAGATATACTACCAATTCTCCGGGAGTATAGTCTTCATCGCCCACTTTAAGAGGACTTGATACGACTGCATCCTGAAGCATTGGTATCTGGATTTTCAAAATGGCTGTAGGCTCTCCATTCTGATCCAATTTGCCTCTTCTTCTTGCCTCAATAGTTTTTGTATCTTCAGAAAAAGACTCAAATTGAAGCTTATACTGAGCAAAAAGATTCGAGACAAATCCAATTACAAAAAGAAACGCTATAAATATTCTTCTCATATTCTTACCGAGCAAATATTTTTATATATCGAAATCTGCTAAATCAAAAATCTCACTTTCAGAAAGTTGTTGCTTTTTATCTTTATCGAGATACATCGGTTGCCAAGTGCGCACATGTATTTGAGGGGCTTCCGGATTAGAAAAGTCCCAGAGCATAAACACATATCCTTCATCGCTATATCTGGATGTATTCCATTCTTGCACTACTCGCACACCGTATACGTTGGGATCCGCACTGTGTCGCTTGATGATGACATCGTCGAAATTGACGTTTATATATCGATTG
Organism: uncultured Porphyromonadaceae bacterium; assembly: GCA_947176355.1. Classification (GTDB taxonomy): domain Bacteria; phylum Bacteroidota; class Bacteroidia; order Bacteroidales; family Muribaculaceae; genus Lepagella. The sequence goes on along the minus strand of CAMWQY010000058.1, from coordinate 6,777 downwards.
TTCTGGAATACGCGTTTCAGGTTCGACAAATACTGCTGTTTGCTTTGCTTTGAATATTCCACAGCCGGAAGACTTGAAGTTAGAGCATCCCCACCTTTCCGTGGAGTCACTACATGACCCGTGATGATAAGGGCATCATCAGAGAAAACTTGCTCAAGGAATTTAATGTCCTTTTGATTGTAGGAGGTACGGAAACGCTCTACATAATCAAGTATCTCAAGGCGCTTTTCCATGTCATCAAGCTGGACACCCTTCTCCATAATTTTTTTATAGGTATTGTTTTCAATGGAAAAGTAGACAGATGATATCTTGCCGTTACGATCAAAATTAAGGACTGCTTCTTTGTATTCCGCATCGCTGCCGTCATCCTGTGGCTTCAGGATAAGGGGAATGTTACGAATTTGGTATCCTTCGCTTGATTTAAGTAGAGATTCTCCCACATAGCTGTCTTCCGGACGGAAATGTACGTTTTCCCAAAGCATCTCAATAGACATTTCGGCATCCGGAGCCACCAATCCGGGAAGGTTAAGAGCCCTGTCGTTCTCGAAAGCATTGTATACCTCTGACATAAATGCAGAAGCATTCTTCTCAATATTATTTTTAATTGTGGCATTTGTAGTGCCGTCGATGATTTCGACCTCAACTTGCGCATTTAGGCTAAGTCCGAAAGCAGCTGCCAAAAATGAAATTAAATATCTTTTAAGCATTGTTGTCATTTTGTGTTTGGAAGAGTAAACCAATATCCCGTACAGTTGGAATATTTAGTCATATCTATTATGTTAGAATTCTTAATATCAATGTATTGTCCATCCTTGAAATGCAAAGTTGCTATTACCTTATCGCCGTCGATTACTACTACATAAAAGTCGTTGGCATTTCCGATAGGGAAAGATGCGCCTCCCGACAATTGCTTTGATTTGTGTAGTGATTTGATAGCCTCCACTACCTCGGTTTTAGTCTGCAATTTGCTGATCTTCTCCACTGTGGGATTTACTGAAGCTACGACTGGCTGGGATGGCTTTGTAGGAGTAGTTTTGCCTTGTGGTGTTGGAGCCTCTTTTTTTACAGGTTCCTGAGCCGTCTGCCTGTCTGTGGGGGCTGCCTCTGAGGGTTGAGTTTTCTTTCCTCCCGTAAGGTCTGCTTTATTTATATAAAGCAATACCCGATATCTCGTGTCTGAGATCTTTGAGGTGATTTGACTACACTTTCCAGCAAGTTCCGAGACATCGGAAATCTTCTTTTCCGGTTTTTGTGTTTCTGTATAATAATTGTTAAGAGCTACAATAAGTTCTGAGGCAGCTTTTTCGTATGCCCCCTTTTCCGTACTCTCTCTTGCATCGGCTGACAGATATGTATTTGTATCGCGGATAATCTTTGCTATGGTGCGATCTGTATCTATATCAGAATAGCAGAGGAAAGGTATTGACAATGTTAGCAGCAATAAAATCCGTCTCATAGTCAAAAGGTGATATTATATCATTGACATTCCCACCATATCCTCGATATGGTGGGAATTTTTAGAGTAAATATGTTGATTACTATATATTTGCTTATTTTCATCCGACTTTGCCGATGATGATGGCTTCCTTCGAGCCATCATTCTTAAACCATCTGCCCTGCACGAGATGACCATTGTCCCATTCGCCGATCACATATTCGCCGGGTTGAGCCTCTCGCTTTTTTGAGTCTCTTTCGTCGATGACCGTCGCTACGCTATATGTCATTGTGCCATTGCCATGAGGCTTGCCGTTTTTCCAGCCCCCTTTCCAAGTGCCATAGCTCAGTTTATGAGATCCGGAAGCTTGGACTGGTTCTGTCTGAGGCTTTTCTTTTGCAGGAGCGGTTTTTTCAACTACTGCGGGTTCCTCTTCCTGTGTGGGCTCGGCGACTGCTTCTTCTGCAACCGCTGCGGAGTCAGCGACCGTCTCTGTCACTGCAGCAGGCTCGGCGGTCACTTCCTCTTCTTCTGCTTTGCCTCCCATTGCTAAGCATATCACGGTGATGATGATCGCTGCTACTACAGCTCCTCCGGCTACCCATATCCATTTTGGCAAACCTTCTTTTATTGGAGTGAGCCTTTCGCCACATACCGGACAGCAAAAATCGGAAGGGCGTTTTACCTCCACTCTGATTTTTTCTCCGGACGCACATTTCGGGCAATCGCCGGTCTCATCTGTATTGGGATCTGTATAATTATGATTTTCACATATTCCTGTTTTTATCTTCCCTTTTGGTTCGGGACGACGGGATGGTGTTGGAGACATTATATAAATTTCTTTATTGGTTAATAACTATTTAATTACCCGGTATGGAAACTCCCAATGATCATTAATCATTGATCATTGATCGTTAATCATTGATCATTGATCATTAATCATTGATCATTGATCATTGATCATTAATCATTGATCATTAATCATTGATCGTTGATCACATAAATATCTTGATAGCATCCATAGCTTGAGCTGCATACCTCTTATACAGGTCATTATTGGGAGAGCCGGCTTCAGGAAGCACATAATTCTTCATTGCGTCCTTGATACCCTGTGCCATTGCAGCTTTCTGATTGACATGAAGTTGCTTGTGGAGTTCTTGATCCACTTTGTCCACTATGTCTGCCGAAACCTCCGGAGTGAGCAAATGAGAAGAAAGAATTCCTGTGAAAGTAGGCGACAATAAGGAGAATGATTCAGCACCAAAGAAGTCGGTCACTACGAGACCCCAACCTTTATTGCCAAAATCATCTTCACCTTGACGTATGATTCCGTAGGCTACAGCAAGGAAGATGTATTTGATAAGAGCATCCCCTGTCGGGCCGTTGCCTTCTCCGAAAAGTGGAGGAAGCTGCGATCCATCACCCTCGGAATGCAGAAGCACCTTGTTGGTGGTGTTTGTGCTCTCGTTCGGGCTATTGACGAGTTCTTCATATTTCTGCTGAAGGAATGGCATATAGTCTATGGCGCGGATAGGGAATACATTCTCATACGAGATTATCGAAATCTCATCCTGACGCGGAGACTCAGTGAGCTTGAGTTTTCTGGTCTCTGTCTGATTGAATGCCTGCTCAAGCTTGATGCGCAGCTTTTCTACGAAGTCTTTCAATTCCTCATCATCTGTATTGATGTTTGGAATAGCCACAAGCATAATCGTATTCGGACCCGCTGCAGGAGTAGTCGTAGCGTTTTCTGTGTTGTTCATCATGCGCTTGATCTCCTGGTCGTTGAGTCGGATGTAGACTTCACTATTCTTGACAAGTGTATTGGCAAACTGCCCTATTTCATCGTCGCTGCCGCCATACATCTGATACAACTGGCCGAGTACATTGAGCCCCAATACAGGCTTGTCTCTTAGCATTTCAGCATGATAAGAAAGAATGTTCTCTTTGAGCACTCCTACCGCAGCCTCTTCCAGAGCACCCTGATTTGCCATCTTCTTTCCGGCTTTTACAAAGGAATTTGCTGCTCCTTCGGCAATATAGTCGCGCATCTTCTGGCTGAGAAGTTCCATCTTCGCTTTGTCGTGGAGCAAATCCGAAATGAACTTATTGAGCCCCTCTACGTCTGCCACTTCTACATTTGCCATTCTCAGATCCGGCTCTGACGCAGGAATGTTTTCTCCGATGAGTGCCGAGTATTTGTCTACATAATTCTGGTTCTTGCCAAAGAAATCCTGAATCTCACTCTGCAAGTTGGAGAATTTCTGGATCAGCTTCGGTATCAAACGGCGCTGGAATATCTGAAGGGATGCAAGATAGGTCTTGGCTTCATACTTCTTCGCGAGTGTCTTCGAATACTCTAAGAAGAGATTTCCTCTTTTCTTATTTATAAGCTGAGAAAATATACCCGTATTTTCATAATCCTCAAAGATTTCGGCAAGGCTCTTATCGCACTGTGCGATGTCATCCTCAAGCTTAATCTCGTCTGCATCCATGTTTTTGGCCTTTTCCTGGAGCATCTCAAGAATCTTTTCAGATATTTTCTTCACATCGTAGACTGAGTAGACACCTTGCTGCCATTGTGAGAATAGATTGTCGGAGATCTTCTTGACTATTAGGTCGGCGCTGTCAGTGACCACCTGGTCATTGGCCTTCGCATGGAAATAATTTTCCACATTCTTTTCCTCTCGGAAAAATTCCTTTGGCTTTTCGCTTTTGTATCTGTCTTCAAAATATTGTTCCAAGACCTGGAGTGGATGTCCCCATTCCTTTGCCGAGTCGAAATCGTAGTCAATGGAGACGGATTCCCAATACTCCTTGATCGTAGGAGGAGTCTTACCGTTAATGGGTGTCAGAATTGGGACGCTTAGTGAAAGATCGGCACCGGACAGCTTCCAATTTTTCAGGTTTTCTCTCTTGAGATACTCATTATAATCTTTTGCATCTTTGCGCGGCTCATTGATGAATCCGGCATCTTGATCGAAGTTCATGTAAAGGAACATCTTCAAGACATCGCGTGCGATTGTCTCGCTTGCAGCTGCGATGAGTTTCTCGTCCGGATATCTCACTCGCTTGATGCCAAACGATCCTACTGCCTTCGTGCGCGCCTTCTCCACCGGTTTGCCGGGACGCGTATTGGTCTTGTATTCCACAAGATAATCCGGACGGTTTTCACTGCGGAAATATTTCACCAGTTCCTTCATTGCATCCGTCTCCGGAGAGAAGATGCGGAAATACATAAGGTCTGCCACAAGCTGCGGTAGCACCTTATAGGAATCCACCACTGCATTATTGCGGTTTTCATTAGTATAGACCGTAAGGCCAAACTGCTTGTTGTCCCCTGGATGGTTGAGATTGATATGCTCATATCCATTGAGCACGTCAGCCGGAAGGAACACTCCGGCATTTAGCGCAGACAACTCCGAAAGGGCTGCATAGCCATTTGCATGGTATCTTCCCGCGTCAGCTCCGGATGGCGCAAGCTTTTCCGGAATCATTGCGAAGACCTCTATGTTGGCATTATTGCTTTTCAGCGTCGGGTCGGAAAGCAAGAGTGATACTGCGTCTACGATGGAGCCGGATCCCGTACCCCCTGCAAGACCGGCAAAGATATAGATGTTCAGATCCCCTGAATTTCCGGTCTTGGAGTTCAGGTTCTGGATCATGTTTCTTACCTTGTTGATATAGTCGCCTGCATTATGCGCGAATAAGATTCGTCCCGCACGGCGTTTCTGACCGGCTGCTTTCCCCACTTCTCCCATGCAAGAACGGATGAACTCGCCATTGCCTATTACATGGCGTAGCCGGGGGAAACCTGCAAGATTATTGAATATTGAGTCTAAATTGACGTTTTTGATGCCAAGATACTCGTCGGGAGTGATCGCGGTGTCCTGGCCATTGACTCTCAGATCCGGATTACCGGCAAGCTTATCCGGTGTCATGTTTTCATCACTGTCAATATACAGGAACTTTACTGGGAGCGCATTGCGCTTCTTGATGTCGGGCTCCTCAGCCCACATCCTTTTTCGGAAATCTCGAAGCACATTGTAGCCTGTGCCTCCGATACCTATTAGAATATGATTTGCCATATATGAGGTTTGTTTAATTGTTTTTTATAATTTTTTATAGCCGGCGTGGACGCGGACGGGTATGTGAAGTCCTGCGAGCTCCGGGACCCGACGATCTGCGCAATTCAGCTCTTGTGCTTGCCCTACGGTTCATCTTTTTTGACTGGGATCTCACTATGATAAAGGCGCATATTGCTGTCTCCAAAAAGGCCACAATCAGCAATTTTGCTATCAGACGGTTGAGAAAACTGTTCAATTCATCTGCCATGCCGTGAGCTATAGTGGAAGTGTCGAAGCCTGAAAATTCGCCGGATCCGATAAGTGTGCCGAATATTGGATATTCTTCTATCGCCTTATTTATGATCTCTGATGCCTCCTCTTTTGAGACAGGGAGTGCAACAGAGTATTCTTCCGGATGAATTACGCTTTCATTTATCCATATTTCGAAATTATCTACCTGTCGTTTAAGGGCGATTGAAGCGCAAAGTGGGATAAACTGCAAGCAGAGCAATATTCCGAGGATGACCCCTACTGCAATGCTTGCGGGCGAAAACACTGCCTTAGGATAGAACCCGCGTATGATACCAAATAGAAGCGCCACAAATGCCACAGCTATGATGATTCCAACCGCCACAGACCAACCGGCATAGTGCATTATTTCCGGGAGTATCAGGAAGCCATCAAAAAGGCTGTCGAGTATAAGGGTAGATATCATAATATAAAAAAGTTATCTCAAAATGTAAGTAAAATGGTCTGCAATGGCAAAGTTACAATTATTTTTCCAATTAAGCAACACCTTTTATTATTTTACCCCCTTTTTTCAGTAAAAAACTCCCCGAAAACTAATATATTGGCTTTTTCCTCAATTTATTTCTCACCCGATGCTGTCACTTGCTCACAATTTTCATACGTATACGCATTTATTTGTCAGAAATTTTACGTAACTTTGCAGAATGAATTACGTAACGCATACTTTACCCAATGGCCTGCGCGTCGCTATGTGCCGGACCGATGCCAAAGTGGCATATATTGGTGTGGTGGTGGGCAGCGGTAGCCGCGACGAACAGCCCGAACGCCATGGACTCGCTCATTTTGTGGAGCACACCATTTTCAAGGGAACGTGGAAAAGACGCTCCTCTGCCATATCTGCGCGCATGGAAAGCATCGGCGGAGAACTTAATGCAAGCACCTCGAAAGAAAGCACTATAATCTACACCACGGCTCCTGCCGGATATGCCGACCGCGCTATCGAACTTCTTGCCGACATTATCGCCA
>CAMWQY010000057.1 GCA_947176355.1 uncultured Porphyromonadaceae bacterium | reverse complement strand
TAAAATATAAGGAATTCTGAATGTACAGGGATTTTTTAAATGAAAGAGCCGTGTCGATTTGTTAAAATATTAAATTATTTTAAAAAAATATTTGCATTTTTCAATAATTGTCCTTAACTTTGCGTACATATTACAAATATACTCAACCTTTCATAAGATAGAAGAAAGTTTCAAATCGCTATAAATTGCTATTAATATGAACCTTATTGTAAGCAATGCCATAAAGAAGTCAATTGTCGGGGTAACTTTTAGAATTACCCCCCCCCATTTGCTCTAAATATTTAAAAATCAACAAGTTATATCGGCTTATTATTTTACTCACGGCAATATTGTCGGGAGCATTCAGCTATGTACCTGCATCAGCAAGGACATTCGGAATTAAGACCAACATCCTCTACGATGCTACAGCCACCGTAAACCTCGGTGCAGAATTGCGAGTCGCCCCTCGATGGAGCATCGACATATCCGGCAATCTTAATGCATGGAATTTCAACGACGGTCGTCGCTGGAAGCACTGGATGGCACAACCTGAAGTGCGCTATTGGCTGTGCGACGCTACAGCCGGTCATTTCCTTGCCCTTCATGCTCTTGGCGGAAAATTCAATTTCGGACATCTTCCTTTCGCGCGCGACATCGTATATGACTTCGGTCAGCTCCGCGACCACCGCTATCAGGGTTGGGCAGTAGGAGCCGGACTTGGCTACGGCTACACATGGCTTCTTGGTCGCCATTGGAATCTGGAGGCAGAAATCGGCGTAGGCTGGATACGTGCCGACTATGACGTGTTTGAATGTGAAGGATGCGGCAAGAAGGTAGGTCATGGAGTGAAAAATATGATCCTCCCTACTAAAGCCGCACTCAACTTGGTATATGTATTCTAATTTAGAATTTGGAATTTAGAATGGAGCCCATAGCGCCATTCAGGATACCCGAAAATAATTATGCATAGTGCATTATGAATTTTGCATTCAGATAAGATTATGAAAAAGATACTTTCCGCAATATGTTTTGTCTCGGCGGCCGCTATTACGACTTCAGCAGCCGAACTGTATGATCTTCCTGCCGGCTCTGTCACAGATGTAGCTGTCGAGAAGTCAGAATCTCAGATTTTGGTCAAGTTTACGGTTCATCCTGAGGCATTCCCCAAAATGAGCAATCGTGAGGTGTGGCTGGTGCCATACATAGAGGGAGGGGGACAGCAACTGCGCCTCGACTCCGTCCTTGTTGCAGGTCGCACACGCTATATCCAGCACCAGCGTGGCAACAATCGCCTGAGTGAAAATACCGTGCTCCTCCGAGCAGGGGCGAAAGAAATATATGAATACTCCATCGTGGCTCCCTACAGCGACTGGATGGCATTCTCAAACCTTGGAATGGAAGGGAGAGTGATTGGGTGCGCCGGTTGCGGAATACTTCCGCTCCTTACATTCGCTGATGAGCAACCGCTCGCGCGTATGGATTACCGAGACATGACAATCGTCCCCACAATGGTCTATGTCTCCCCGGAGCGTGAGATAGTGAAGACGCGCGACGTGAGTAAGGAAGCCTACATAGACTTCCCCGTTGGAAAGACTGAGATCTTTCCTGACTATCGCCGCAACCCCGATGAACTCGCCGCAATCCGCCATGACATTGACGTGATGCAGAGTGACGATGACATCACAATCAATTCGGTGACGTTCACCGGCTATGCTTCCCCTGAAGGCCCATATTCGCTCAATGAGAAGCTCGCTAAGGGACGTACGGAGTCCCTCCTCGACTACGTCACCAAATACTTTGACGTCCCACGCAAGGCCCTCGAGTATTCATGGGTAGCGGAAGACTGGGCTGGTCTTGAGGAGAGAGTGAAGGGAATGGACGATCTCGGTGACAAGGAAGCCCTTCTGCAACTCATATCCGACGACTCGATTGACCCCGACGTAAAAGACCAGTGTCTGAAGACTGAATTCCCGGATGATTACTTCACGCTTCTCACCAAAGTATATCCGGCATTGCGCCACACCGTCTATAAAGTGAACTACACAGTAAAGAATTTCACCGACCTCCAGAAGATAGCAATGCTCGTGGAGACTGCACCACAGAAACTGAGCCTTGACGAGATCTACCTGTATGCGCAGACCCTCGACAAGAACTCCCAGCAGTTCCGGGAGGTGATGGAAGTGGCAGTCAGGATGTTTCCCAATGATGAAGTGGCGAATCTGAACGCCGCCGCCACAGCAGTCATTAACGGCGACTACGTAGCCGCACGCAAATACTTGTCGAAAGCCGGCAACCGACCCGAAGCCACCTATACAGAAGCTGCTATTGCAGTCAGAAACGAAGACTATGCCACAGCCATTCCGTTGCTAAATAGCGCAGCTGCCGCCGGCATACAGGAAGCAACCGACCTCCTTGGCGAACTCCGCTCACTTGGGCTAATAGAATAGGCTGAAACTGATAGCAAAAACCGGACTCTGCCACGCCACCCGCCCTTAGGGTGGAGGGTGGCTTCAAATGAAACAAAAACAAATCAATAATACATTAACTCAACCAAAAATTTTCCTTATGAGAAAACTAAATCTTATTTCCGGAGCACTTGGCCTCGCCACCCTCGCCCTCACGGCCTGCTCCAACGAAATGCCGGTCGACAAAAATGTCGTGGCAGAGCAAGCGGAAACGCGATTTCTACGTGTTTCCATAGCCAACACTCCTTCAACCAGAGCGGATGAAACATTCGCAATTGGAACAGAGGATGAAAATAAAGTTGGATCTATCATGCTCAAGTTCTTCGATGCAAGTGGCAATCCCCTAAATGATGTCACTACAACGAAAGTTGATGGAACAGATACAGGGTGGAAAGATAATACCGGCGATCCTATACCAAGCGTAGGTGTTTTCAAGGAAGCCGTTATGCAAGTAAACATCCCAAGGGGAACTAACTTCCCTTCTTATGTCATGTGCTACATAAACCCCGTTGATTATGCAGCAGACATGAACAACAAGTCAATGTATGAACTCAGAAGCGAGGAACGTGCCGACTATTCAGATGATAGCGATAACTTTGCTATGACTAATTCTGTATATTATGGGTCTAATCCTCTTACAGGTGCTTCGCAAGTAAAGATTTCTGCAACCCCAATATTGCCCGAGCAATTGGTGACATCTTTAGATGCTATAAACGAAACTGGTGAAGATGGAAAACCTGTATATCAATCTGTCGAAATATATGTCGAACGCTATGCTGCCAAAGTAAATTTCACTTTGAATCAAGCTGAAGGAGCTATCAAAGATCAGACAGTTGGTGCATACACCCTTTCTTTCGAACCTGAAATGTGGTCAATCAATGCAGATGCTCCTACAATGTACGTTGTGAAGAGATTTGCTGATAATGATGCTGAAACAACAGGTATTCCGTCTTATGCTAAAGTTCAGGAATCTCTCGGTGGTTGGACTGACTGGAATAATGCCAACTTACACCGCAGTTATTGGGCATGTTCTCCTGGATTTTATGCTAAAAATTTCCCATTAGTTTCAGACAATATAATTGATTATGTTGCAGAGAATCCTTTGACTGGAGAAGATGCCGGGAATACTACAGGGGCTGGTGTCGCTGTTGGTGATTACGCTTTACGTTATTATTCTTACAATCAGATTACGGATGCATCAAATAATAGTGAAGGGTTTGGAAAACCCGTGTCTAAGGATGGGACAAATTCCAAGTATGTACTCGAAAATACTATGGGTAAAGATGCTTTTGATTGTCAAAATCCAAAAGCTGCTGCTCCTTCTGTAATTGTGGTAGGATCCTATAGTATAAAGAAAGGGGAAACTGAAGTAACTAATCCCGCAGGATTTTATACTTATAATAGTAACCTTTACTATCGTGAGACCGTGCCTGAAGCAGATGTTGAGGGTAAAACTATTATGGACGCATTACTTGCAAGCAATCAGATTCTATTTACTGATCAGACGGGAACTCTGTTGAACGCAAATGCATCTGCAACTGTAAAGAATTATTTTGAAGTTGTGCATCCTTCTAAAGCCGTTAGGGAGTTACAGGGTAATCAGCCAATTCCTCATAGGTATGTTACACTCCAATTGAAATCAGGATTGCCCTCATATGAGGGTCTATATTACCGACCAATGGGTACAGATGAAAGAAGAGCTGTCACTGCAGCTGTCGTAGATCAACTTAATCTTCAATTATGGTCTCAGCTTGGTGTCGCTCGTGTATATAATCAAAACAAAGGTTACTTTTCCATTCCTATCCAGCATCTTGGTGTCTGGGAAAATACAACTTATAAAGATGGTCTACCACCGATAGAAAATGGTGTGATTAATTGGAAAAATGTGCGTGTCGGTGACTTTGGTTTGGTTCGTAATCATGTATATGATATTCAAGTCGCAGGGATTGACGGTATGGCAAGTGGTATAGACAATCTCAACAATCCTCTCGTTCCTTCAATGGAAGAAAATGAATATTTTGTTAAATATAAAATTAACATCCTTAATTGGCGTATTGTTCCTGTTCAGAATAATATAATACTCAAGTAACAATAACTTTATTATTTTAAAGTACAAAATATAAAAAAAGGCGGCCATCAGGTCGTGGTGACCGCCTTTTCAAACTTTTATTTTCGTTCTTTTATACTTCTCCTGTATGGAGTTCAAATACAGGGATAATTATTGAGACTTTTAAATTATCCAGTCTCCCCTAAATTGAAATCAAGAGGCAGTCCAGCTGCCCATAACATATAATTAATCATTTGATAATAATAAAACTATGAAGCTGCCGAATTCTTGTCGCTTTCTAATGAAGGGATTTTTACTCCCTGCCGCAATTGCGGCAGCCGGTTGCCTTACGTCCTGTGATTCTGTGATCTTCGACGATCAGGGAGATTGCTCCGTGCACTACCGACTTAGTTTCAAATATACCAACAATATCCTTAATGCTGATGCTTTCTGTTCTCAGGTAAATGACGTTAACGTGGCTTTGTACGATGGCAGTGGCAACATGGTCTATAAAAAAACTGAATCGCGTGATCTTTCTGATGTCAACGATTTCTTTATGGAAGTAGATGTGGCTCCCGGACGTTATGATATCGTAGCATGGTGTGAAGGCCCATCAGTGATTGAAGATGCCGTATCATTCTCCTTGTCAGGACAAAATATTGGAGATGCCATACAATCATCTACAGCTACATTGCCATTGACAGAATCTGACGGAAGTTATTTTTCCAATAAGGATATAAGACCACTTTTTTATGGAAGTTTAAACAATGTCGAGTTCCCGGATACATATGGCGTTATTGATATAGAGCCGATTTCTCTTACTCGCGATACTAATCACCTGACCATACAGCTTCAGAATATGAATGGAGCCCCGATCGATCCTGCTGTCCTTGAAGTGGAACTCGAAGGAAGTAACAGTACAATAGATTATCAGAATCAATTGGCAGGAAATGTCAAATTTACCTATACCCCCTGGTATATCAGATCGACATATTCAGATCCTGAAATGACTCCCGAGACGAGGCAAACTGTTGCTGATGGCAACCTGCCTAATGGAGTTCAAGCTGAAATTTCCACCGGAAGGTTTATGGTTGGTATGGAACAGCAACTCACAATAAGAATCAAAAACGCAGAGGAGCCAATTTTAAGTATCCCTCTCGTGCAGTATCTTCTATTAGTGCGAGGTCAATATCAGCAGGCTGTTTCTGCTCAAGACTACCTTGACCGTTATGTTGACTTCTCGATTGTTTTCTTCATCGATGAAGCTTACGTATGGGATAGAAGCAAGATATTTATCAATAATTGGCGTGTAGTTCCTCCTCAGCAGGGAGGTATTGACTATGGTGCTTGATTGTAGTCTAAACATATAAAGAAAAATGAAACGTTTTCTCTTACATAGCCTAATGCTCATTTTGATATCTATCACTTTGGGTGAACTTACGTCGTGCATTAGTGATAATGATACGTGTCTGGAATCTTATGTCAAAGACGATAGCTTTAAAATTCGGTTTCAGATAATGACAAAGAATAGCGGTAATACCAGATCAGCTGACATTGCTGGAGATATTGAAGGCTCCGGGGTGGAAAACTATCTGAACATAGATAATATTAGATATTTTCTATTCGATAAGGACCTTAAATATTTATCAGATATTACAGCGAATGCAACCACTTTAGCAACAAATGATGAATTTACAGTCTATGATGTTGTGGCAAAAGTAGAAGATCCATATTTTAAAGAAAATATCAACGGTACGCTTGATTTTTATCTTTTAGTGGTTGCAAACTATTTCCCATGGAACGTGACTTTTCCCAATATAACTTCCGGAGTTTCTGTTCATGAGATTTTTAATCAAAATTTTATAATGAGGATGAATCCTACAATGGCTTCAGTAAGTTCTTCATCATTGATGCAACCAATAGAATATGGGACAAGCGCAAGATTCCCGATGTCAGGAATGCAAAGATTTACCATCTCAGGAAGTATGCTGCTCACGGCAAACGAACGTATCCCTTATGACTTAACCATGGCAACAGGAAAATATGTCAATCTTTTACGCTCACTTGCAAAGATTGAAATAGTTGACAAAATCAATATTGGAGAAAAGTATGATCCGGAAAAGGATGAAACAAAATACAGAATCAAAGAAGCTAATTTAAACGGATTCTATTCACAAGGATGTCTACTTCCTTCATTTAATCAATGGATGAATGGAAACGTTGATTATCCCGAAACTCAGCAGGTATCTGTACCGACTATTCCAGCAACTGCTTCCTACGTTTTACCGCCTATATTAAATGAAGATAATACTATCGTTGATGCTGAAGGATTGTCCAACTATACTATTTCTTTCGCATACGATCCCTATGCTTCTCAATTAAGAGATGATAAATGTAGAGTATTTTCATGCTATATTTATGAATATAAAATGCCTCAGGGTATTACTGCGGAACAACAACCGTATTTTATTGTCAAGATACAAGGACCTGGAGAAAATGAAGGAGAAGTGGTTTCATTAGAATATCCGGTAAGAATGGCAAAATATGAAAAAGGCGAAACTACATCTGCTAATAATTTGGAAGAACTTTTAAGAAATCACATATATAGATTTGAAATTACCGGCATACAGCAGGATCTGACAGTCAACTGGACAGTGTGCGAAATGGATCAGGCAACCTCAGAAATTGAATTCAACTGATATCAAACACCTCCGTTCTCAACTTATATATCAACAGAAATGAACTTAAGAAAACTAATATATTATATTGGATACGTAGTCTCTTTTATAGGTGCTACAGTATGTATATCCTCCTGTAGGGAAGATAGATTTGACATACCGGATTATACGCGCACCGGAGAAGAGGTGACGCTTACAGTGAATGTCTCTATTCCTAAAATGGACATCAAGACCCGTGCAGACCTTGATGTGCCTTCCCTCAATCAGGTTAACAGCCTGTGGATTCGTACATATAGTTCAGATACGGGGAAAGCAACAAGTGATTGGTATAAAGTTGAGGAACAACCGGGCTTCGATGGTAACACAGAGACCGAAGTTGCCCATCAAGTCACAATAAAGACTCTGAGCGGATATTCCTATATAGTAGCTGTGGCAAATGTATCCAATTTAGGTGTGACTAAAGATGATCTTACTCAAAGGCCATTGAGCGAACTATTGGCAGAAGCTGATACATGGGAACAATTCCTTAATATAGCAGCAGTTACTCCTACCACTCAGAATCGTGTGAATGCGCCATCTGTACCTTTGACCATGGCCGGATGCTTCAGCGATGTCATTGTAGGGGGAGATCACCCTGAGCCCACACGCATCGATGGATGGCAAAAGACAAACTTCCAACCATACTTCATCCCAGTGAAAGAAGGAACAGTTGATTTCACTGAGAAGGGTGCTATCCATCTCCGTCGACTTATCTCGCAAATCGACTTTAATGTAATACCGGGTGAGAACGTTGAAGTGACAGTCAACAGTTATCAGGTAATGAACGCGCCCCGCTATACATGGATCTATGAACGTTCAGATAATAATGAATTGGGATTATATGCTAATTTTGGAGATGCATCTACATCTGCAGAGAATGCCTTGAATTATTATGCTGACATAGCCCAATATGGATCAGCTTACATTACAAGTAACAATGACGGTTCTTCCAGTTTTAATTTCTGGCAAGGTGAGAATAAACACACCGGGGTAGAATCTCTTGAAAAATATTCAGACAGAGGATTAAAGGATGGAACTCTTTTCACAAATCTTACTGGTGATGTATGGACTCCTAACAATGAAGCATCTTATGTCATCCTTCAGTGCACTGTAGATTACAAGAATTCACTAAATGTTAACGACCAAGGTGAAGTTGTACCCGGAGGTACAACGGTATACCGTTCGGGAGAGGCAACATATATCATACATCTCGGATACATAGACAATGGTGCGACTGATGAAGTCAAAGCAAGAGATTTCAACTGTTTCCGCAACGTAGACTACACTTATAATGTGACTATCAATGGCCTTAATGACATTCGGGTGGATGCCCACGCAACGGATGCAAATCCGGAGATCAATCATGGGGAGGAGGGTCTCGTAGTGGATCTTGCAAACGAAACGATAGAATTGGATGCTCATTATTGCGTATTCAATATTCATCTTTCTCAGGAAGAACTTAGTGCAGAGAATTTCGGTTTTATCATAACTACTTACGAAAACGGAGATCCGGTCACTATTACAGATGCTAATCAACAAAATCAAATAGGTTCTAACCGTGTAGTATATGATAGAGACAACCAAACAATTATTGATCCAAAATATTATAATTGGATTGAACTACGTCCTACTACCGGAGAAGCAGTGATAGCTACATATAGGCCTCGCTATGGAGGAAATGCAGATGGAGCTACGTTCCTGCTAACTGATCTAAAAGGAGGTTGGAACAGCATGGCTGATGCCACGAAGTCTACGTCTGGTTGGTATACTGTATTCGTAAATGAATATACCTACGAACCTATGTATACTGGTGGCACCACTGGTTATGCCAACGAAGAGTGGAACGGTCATGGAGGTAGACCTAATTGGATGGGTTATGTAAATCAGAATCCTCGCCGCTTCTACATACGCGTGACTCAGAGTACTTCTCCCGACGGCAATAGCCAATATGCACGCTCTAAATATGGAGTATCACAGCAGTCGCTTATGACCTATTATTCAGATCAGGATTTTGCCCCGGCAGATGGTACTATTCCTCCTGGTACAGCAATTGCCGTTGAGCGAGTGAATGAAACTTTTGGCATGAATCTTGTACACACTTTTGGAGGTGGCACCAGCATGGAAAATGGGCGTTGGAATACGGCTCAGTGGCTGAATGGTGCAAGTACTTCAGAAACAAATCTCTCTATAAATAACACAAATCAGAATCAACGTCCATTATGGACAAATTATATTGAAAGCAACAGTTTATTGCAAGTAGGTGCTGTGACTGGTATGCGTGCTCAAGGAGGACCGGAATATCCTGCTCGAACTTTCAATATTCCTGGTGTCGTGATTTCTAATTTAGGTGCTAATTATAGTTGGTCTGACCCCCAGCCTAATAATGATTATAGAATAGAAGCGATCAATGCCTGTATGAGCCGTAACCGAGATAACAACGGAAACGGCAGAATAGACCCGGATGAACTTCGTTGGTATGTGCCAGCAATTGAACAATACCTTCAAATGATGATTGGAACAAAAGCTCTTCCCGATCCAATGATGGAATATGCAAGGATTGCCAGACTTCCTTATGTTGTCAATGAAAGTGAGTTTACATTTACAGCGGGTACTGGAGTAATTGCCAATGATTTTTATTCAAGGTATATGTATGTTGCAAGCAATAACGAAACCAATGTACTTTGGGCTGCGGAGGGTACTTCCTTGTCTACATACTCAAATGCACAGTCTTGGGGTAAAGGTGCGCATCCCTGGCAGGTAAGGTGTATTCGTAATCTTGGAGCAAACCTTACGACAGTCACCAAAGACAATAAGGTGTCGAATACATATACCCATGATGCCACTAACAGAACGTTCAGTATGCCATATTTCGGTGGTGCTGCATTCAGAGCTAACTCATATACATCCAATGGCACTGGAGCGGGTCAGATGCCTAACCATACCATAAATTCTAATTATAATAGAGTCTATTATGGTTTTGAATATGCTGCGGAGAATATCACAATACCCTCAGAGTATCGTAATGCTGCAAGTATTGGTACGTATATCTATAACAATCCTTGTCCCAGTGGTTGGCGTGTTCCCAATCAGGTAGAGCTCTCTTTGATTTGTGATGCCGGATTACTGACTCACACAAATGCGAATGCCTTATGGATTTCCTGTACTACCAATTATTTTGCATATACTGATGGTGCCGGAAATGATGAGATTACAAATAAATATTTCTTGGGATCTATTCAGACTAATGGCACCCAGGCAAACACAAATAATATTGGAAATGCTGGAAGTGCAGTGTTTGTACGTTGCGTTCGTGACAGAAATCAGTAATCTAAATCTATGGAGATGCTCATAATGGGAATTATAATTGCATATCTTAAGTAAAAATAATTATAATAGTCGGTAATTGATTGTTTATCGATTAAAAATACTCCTCAAATAAGAGGCAGATGTCGGCAGTTGCGAAGTCCTTGTAGACGGCTGTCGGCATCTTTTTTTTGCCCCACTGCAAGGATGCTTTTTGCCTGCGCCCTACAGGGGCTGGCTTTTGGGCTTGCTTTTGTGCTCACTGCGTTCGCACCACCATCGCCTACTTCGGCATTTGCATCCTCTTGCCTATCGCTTGCTTCGGCATTTGCATCCTCTTGCCTGCTTTTATATTTGCATCTTATTGCCTTATCATGGAAGGATAATGGCAAGGAGGGATAGGGATGCTTTTGACAAAAGAAGGCGATGGTGGTGCGAACGCAGTGAGTACAGGAAAATTTGTCAGATTCTCTTTGGATAAATTTGATTATATCAGATATATTGTGTAAATTTGCTTTTCTGATAAGCTCTATGCTTTTTAGGACCCGCTTTTGTGCTCGCTTAGCGTTGCTTTTGTGTTCGCTTAGCCTCTCGCTTTTGGGCGCGCTTAGCCTTGCTTTTGTGCTCACTGCGTTCGCACCACCATCGCCGACTTCGGCATTTGCATCCTATCGGCCAGCTTAAGGATGCTTTTGACAAAAGAGGGCGATGGTGGTGCGAACGTAGTGAGCACAGAAAGAAGAGACCGCAGTAAGCACAGAAAGAAGAGACCGCAGTGAGCGCTATAAATAACCAAAGAATCAAGCCCTATGATACCCAAGA
>CAMWQY010000056.1 GCA_947176355.1 uncultured Porphyromonadaceae bacterium | reverse complement strand
CATTAGTTATTACTTGATACCAAGCTTAGCCTTTACAAGTGGAGTCACATCCTCTACCGGTTCGGCACGATATAGTACAAGCTGCGGATCATACATCTGAATTAGCGAGAAGCTACCCTCACGACCGACGCTTTCCACTGCCTGAGAGATCTTCTGGGTAATAGGCACCATCAGGTCATTCTGCATCTTGTTCAGATCCTCAGAAGCAGACTGCTCAAACTGTTGCATCTTCTGCTGATAATCAGTTATCTCGCGAGCCTTGCGCTCCTTGATGGCAGGAAGCTCATTCTCAGGCATATTCTGAAACTCATTCAACTGGCGTTTCATTTCTTCATCAAGTTTCTGCAATTCAGCCTGATATTTACCACTTACCTCTTTGAGCTGATTCATAGCTGCGGTGTAATCAGGCATCGCCTGGAGAACTGTAGCGAAGTCTACGAGGCCAATCTTTAGGGTCTGAGCAGACAGAAGCATCGGGCAAATAAGCGCGATCGCCAAAAGTACTTTCTTGATCATTTCTTTCTGTTTGTTTAATTTATTTGTTATTGTTTATTATTTCTTTTTACTGTACCCCTTAACCTTATAACCCTATAACCTTATCCCCCCATAACCCTCAAATATCACAAAGTGAAATTTGAATTACTTAGAATATCCGAGTTTCGCAAGCACCTCGTTGCTGACATCAATCTTAGGGGATGCAAAGACAATGCTCTGAGAGGAAGCACGGTCGAAGATCACTTGATAACCCTTTTCTTCACTTACTGCCTTCACTGCATTGTAGACATCTTCCTGAATAGGCTTCATGAGGCTTTGGCGCTTTTTGAAAAGCTCACCTTCCGGACCAAAATATTTGTAGCGGAGATCAGTGACTTCCTTCTCCTTTGCCACGAGTTCTTCTTCACGAGATTTCTTCTGGTCGTCTGTCAAGAATATCATCTCTGACTGATAGTTCTTATACATTGTCTCAGCTTCTTTGGAAAGCTCGGTGACCTCTCGCTCCCAGCGCTGCGACACTTGATTCAATTGTTCGTTGGCCATTTCATAACTCGGGACATTGCGAAGGATATAGTCCATATCCACGAGCGCAAACTTCTGTGCGTATGCACCCAAACCGGCTGCCAGCACTAATGCTAAAGATATGATAAGTTTCTTCATGTTATTTCTATTTTAAAAGTTATTACTACTTAAAAGACAAAAATATCCCTTTAAAGTTTAAATCTCTTTATATCCCCAGTTTTTAATATCGATTGTTTAACACTTAATGTTTAATACTTAACACTTAATACTTAACTTAGAACTCCTGACCAAGCACGAAGTGCAGATTGCCACCACCGCGACGTCCCCATACCTTGTCGAAACCATAGCCCCAGTCAATTCCAAGGAAGCCAAGCATAGAAAGATAGAGACGAATGCCGACACCGGCAGACCGCTTCAAATTGAAAGGAGCGAAGTCTTTGATGTCTGTCCAAGCATTACCGGCTTCTGCAAATGCAAGAGCGAAGATCGTCGTGTTAGGTTGCAGCATGAATGGGAAGCGAAGTTCGAATGTAAACTTGGAGTAAGCATACGCTTCATAGTAATATGGAGTGAACTGACCATTCTCATAACCACGCATGGAGACAGTCTCCGTAGCGTATGTGTAGCTACCTGTCATACCGTCACCACCGAAATAGAAAGTTTCGAAAGGAGACTTCACATATTTATTATAGGATCCCAACAAAGCGAAATCTGCCTTTGTCATCATCACGAGAGTCCAGTTGCCATCCGGATTAGTAAGCGGAGTAAAGGTCTTCGCTTGGAATTTGAGTTTCCAATATTCTATCCACTTATATAGAGCAGCCTGAGCCTTCGCATCATATTTCGCAGCCTCCTCAGCAAGCTTCTGCCAATCGTGACCCTTACGGAATTTAGTCCATGGAGGAGTCATCTGAAGAGAAAGCATGAAGCTGGAGCCTGAACGCGGGTAGATAGGCTGGTCGGTGGTGTTGCGGCTCAAATTCAAACCGAGAACGACCGAATTTGCCGCACCGGTCTGCATGAATCGCAGATATTCCCAATTCTTCAGATAATACCATCGATAGGCAAGCGACACCTGGAATTGGAACATATCATCAGGCCATGTCAGACGCGTACCGTAGGCAGCGGAGACACCTGCAAGCTGAAGCACCTTGTTAGGGTCATACGCATTCTGATAGTAGTATTGGCCGTAGTTGCTTCCGTATGAACCGCCATAATAAGGATAGTAGGAATATGAGTTCATCCAGCTCTGATTGTAGAAGCGGCTGTTGACACCGGTCGAACGGCTATAGTCTACGGAGAAGGAGAATGAATTAGGACGCTTACCACCCAGCCAAGGATCAAAGAAACTGATGTTGTAGCTCTGGTAATACTTGGCATTGGTCTGAGCCGAGATAGAGAAGGTCTGTCCATCTCCTCGCGGGATGATGCCGCGATAGCTTTGCGGATTAAAAAGATTCTTGATTGAGAAGTTGGAGAATGAGAGAGCTACCTGTCCTGTCACACCTGTCTGGCCCCAACCGAGTGAAAGCTGCACCTTGTCGTTTGCCTTCTGTTCAAGGTCAAATACGATATCTACTGTGCCATCAGCATCATTCGGCATTGGGTTGATACCCATAGTCTCAGGATCAAAGTGGCCAGATGCCGCAATTTCACGCGCTGAGTTCATAAGGGCACGCTTTGAGAACAAATCGCCTGGCTTAACTCGCAATTCACGACGAATTACTTTCTCATAAAGCTGATCATTACCATTGATGACAACTTTATTGATTCTTGCAGGCTGACCCTCAAAGATTCTCATCATAAGCGATATGCTATCGCCCGTCACTTGCTGCTCAATAGGCACGAGCTGGAAGAAGAGGTATCCATTGTCAAGATACAGGTTGGATACTGCGTCATCATCTTCCGTAGTACGCTTGTTAAGACGCTTTTGATTATAGACATCACCCGGATACATACCAAGCACTTGATTGAGGAAGTCGGAAGAATACACAGTATTTCCCACCCAATCAATATCCTTTATGTAATAGCGGTCGCCTTCATCTACAGTAATGTAAATATCCACTTCCTTATCATCGTATTTCACGATTGAATCGCTGAGAATTTCTGCATCGCGATATCCGAGCTCGTTATATTTATTGATGATACGGACCTTGTCGTCGGCATAGTCAGAGTCAACAAACTTCTTCTGCTTGAAGAGATTGAGAATGTCATGATTCTCATTTGTCTTTTTCATAGCATTCTTGAATTTTCTGTCGGACAAGACATTATTGCCGTTGACATATATCTTGTGCACCTTCACTTTGCTCTGACGATCTACATTTACAGTCAGATAATCATAATTCTCCTGAGAGAGATCCGGCTGCTGTGAAGAAGTCACTATGACATTTTTAAATCCCTTATCTGAATAATATTGCTTGACAACCTGCCTGATACGGGCTACGATATTTGGGGTCAACTGTTGGCCCTTCTCCACACCAAGACGCTCGAGAAGATCTTTCTTCTCTCCACCCTTGACACCGGTGAAGCGTATTTCAGCCATGCGAGGCTGCTGCTTCAATGAAATTTCGAGCCATGCCTTGTCACCGACAGTCTTTTCGAGATTGATTTCCACTTTGGAATAAAGACCTTGCCGGTAGAAACGCTTCACGGCTGTAGAAATAGCATCTCCCGGAATTTCAATTCGTTCACCTACAGAAAGCCCGGAATATCCAATAATCACATAGTCCTCTACGTCAGGGACACCGGTCACTTTAATGCCGGCTATCTCATACACCTTTGGGATAGGACTATAGATGATGTCCGGAGCATAAATTGTGTCGTTAGTAGGTGTCTGAGCCGAGGCTTCAGGACTTACTACGAAAGAGGCTGCTATCAATATGGCTGTCAGAAGCCTTCCTATGTTTTTGGTGAAATTCATATTTTGGTTGTCAAGTTGTCGTGTTGTCAAATTGTCAGTTGTCAAGCTACCTATCAATGAGCTACTTGCTCCGATGTCTTTCCGAATCGCCGTTCGCGCTGCTGATAGTCTACAAGCGCAAGAGCATATTCTTTTTTCCCGAAATCAGGCCATAATATAGGAGTGAAATAAAGTTCGCTATAAGCAATCTGCCATAGAAGATAATTACTGATCCGCTCCTCTCCCCCTGTCCTTATCAATAGGTCGGGATCCGGCATTCCGGCAGTAGCAAGGTGATTGCTGAATACTTCTTCATCAATATCATCCGGATTCAACTTCCCTTCAGCGGCTTCGCGGGCAAGCTTTCTCGCCGCCTCGGCTATTTCCCATCTTGAAGAGTAGCTAATGCAGATATTGAGTTGAAGACCGGTGCAGTGAGCCGTCTTATCTCTTGAGTCATAAAGTTCGGCACGAGGACCTTCCGGCACCCTCTCAATATCGCCAAGAAGATTGATCTTTACATTATTCTGCAAAAGCTCAGGAAGCTCCCTTGCAATAGCCCATCCAATAATGGTCATCAGTGTATCTACCTCATCCTTCGGACGATTCCAGTTTTCTGTGCTGAAAGCGTAAAGGGTAAGGTATTCAATTCCGAGATCTGACGAAAGGGCTGTGACATTGTGCACGCTCGTGATGCCCTCATAGTGACCGTCGCTGCGCACCTTATCGCGGTTTTTAGCCCAACGGCCATTCCCGTCCATGATCATGGCTACATGACGCGGGATGCTCGTCATGTCGAGTCTGCCAAGAATATCTTCAAGTGTTTCCATTATTGGAGTGTTTTAATCTTTATAATTGCAAGTGGCGCATCGCTTCGAAAATTCGTAACTCAACGTCACTGTCAGTGTTGAATACCAGTCGGTGTTTTTTGCAAAACTCGACTTTATGTCATGTGGATCGGAGAGAGCCTCGCCATCGAGTTTATCAGAAAAAGTTTTCTTCATTAGAAACTCCATTCCGAGGTTTAGCCTCTCGTTGATCTTATATTTGGCTCCTATGCCGAAAGGTAGCGTAAGCGCCACTCCGGTGTAGCCATCCGTAGTCCATACTGTGGCGCCAAGCCCCCCTGTAATATACGGGCTCCAGCGCTTTAGTTTTCTATACTTCTCCCCTATCCCATAGTTGAAGAAATTGAACTCAAACATCTCACTGAGTTCAAAAAAGGTGGTGGAGAACTTAAACCGGGCGGCATCCGGCAAGACATCCGTCATATCTGACGTATCGCCGGAAAGGGTCCCCACATAGAGTCCGGTCTTGAAAGCAATACGTGGACTCTTAATATAACGGAAGAGAAGCATTCCGTCAAATCCGGGATGGCTCCATAGATTCGACGTGTTGGCATCTCCAAGATACCCGGTCATACCAATTCCACCACCGGCATCAAACCGATAGTCTTCCTGAGCTGAAGCTGACTGAGCAGCCCCGATCCAGAAAGCGGCAAGCAATATGACAGAGAAGAGCTTTTTCATCTGTCGTCAGAACTGAGGCACAAACGTCAGTCTATTAAGGACTCCACGCCATACCTTATCATTCAGGCTGCCATTGCTTTCTATGCCACCGAAAATGTAGATGTATGGACAATCCCAATACACCTCATAGTCTTCAACTTTATAATTCACACGCGCCATTCCAGGCTTCTGAAATCCGGCACGGCTTTCCCAATTATCCTTAAGCGATGCCTGCTTAGGCCATTCCATCATTATGCCGTCATGATTGCGGAGACCCGGGAAATCATCCGGAAGTTGCATCTGAGAGTCAGTTGCATACCAATTGACTCCGTTGTCGTATGAGGCATAGACAGTCCGGTTATACATTCCAACGCCACGCGCACCTCCGATAAGCAACCATACAGAAAATTCTTTCTGCACAAGCGACGACGATGTCTTTCGGTATACGAAATATGGCACCAATGTAGCGCCTGCCACTTTCGGAGTCATTCCTTCAGAAAGCACCACCCAATGATCGCCGTCAAATCCCCAAGTCTTATCCGTATAATTTCCATTACGTAGACGACCACCTACCATAAATCCTATAGGCAATGTAGTCCAGCGATTGCTGAATTGCACAAAGTCAGTGTACTCATTCACCGGGAAATCATCGCTAACTTCAGATTCTGAATATCCAGCATCAGAAGGCCAGAAGGTATGAAGGAGCTTTCCGTTATCGTAGCGAAGTCCAAGCATCACATCATCGTATGCCCCAATGATATTTGCCCAGACCACTCCCTCATTATTCCAAGTGAGTCCGTCGGCTGAAGTATAAAGTACTCCCGCAGCATCGAGCAGATATAATTTTTCAGAAGTAGAATTAAGAGTCCTTACATCCGGCTGAAAACCCAACGAAATCTCACGTTTGTCCCAAACACCTTCAAGAATATCGGTGGCCACAGACATCGTATAACTATTATCAGCTTCTTGGATTAAGGAATATGTTGTACCCTTATATTTGACGGTCTTCTGATCCTTCGGATTTTCCATTCGCGATGGCATCTGGGTCACTGCAAGCTCATCCCAAACAAGAGAATCCGGTTCTACTTTATGCACATTGACCTTTATATTGTATTCCCGGCTTGTAGTCTTATCTTCAGCAGTAATCTTCAAGACCACCTTGCCTGAAAAGTCGATTG
Source organism: uncultured Porphyromonadaceae bacterium (assembly GCA_947176355.1). Classification (GTDB taxonomy): domain Bacteria; phylum Bacteroidota; class Bacteroidia; order Bacteroidales; family Muribaculaceae; genus Lepagella. The sequence continues at coordinate 4,765 of CAMWQY010000056.1, read as the reverse complement.
AATCTGAGGGATTTGCCTTATAGTCAATCACACCGGTATGTTTGCCTCCGGTCTGTGTAATAGTCACTGCAGATGCCGATGAAGCATACGAAATATTGGCAGCCAATCTCGTGATATCCGTCCCTACGGGAAGCGAGTCAGCATTAAAGATCACCCCCTTGTTAAGATCGATAGAGAAAAACACTGAGTCTACCTTAACCTTAGAGCCATTCTTCGATTTGAGACTGAAACCGGATACTGCCACTGAAGATGCAGGCATATATATTTCTTCTTCTGTTTCCGTCTTTTTATTGCACGATGACAGTGAGCCTATCAGCACCGCAAGGCATGCCGACAGCATCAAACTTCTTAATAATGAGTTCTTTAAATTCACAAGCGTATAATTTTAACGCAAACGCGTGTAGTTTCAACTTGCAAAATTAACATTATTTGCCAAATAAAGCGACATTATAGGGCAACTTTTTTTGCTTCAACCCCCTATTTCTTCCATTTTTAACAACTTTTAAGGTGGATTTGCAGATTTCATAAATTATGTGTATTTTTGTAGTGAAAATACTACCGACAATGCAAATCGACACTAAATATATGAAGCGAGCCCTTCAGCTCGCACGCCTCGGAGAAGGTCTGGTGTCTCCAAATCCGATGGTCGGGGCTGTGATTGTAGCAGCCGATGGCAAGATCATAGGAGAAGGATACCATCATCGTTTCGGTGGACCACACGCAGAAGTGTGTGCCATCAATTCTGTAAAAGAATCCGACCGGGATCTCCTCTCAGACTCCACAATCTATGTGACTCTCGAGCCATGCTCCCACTATGGCAAGACTCCACCCTGCGCTAAACTTATCATTGACACCGGTATTCCCCGCGTCGTGGTAGGAAGTGCCGACCCATTTAAAGAGGTAAGTGGAAGAGGTATACGCATGCTGCGGGAAGCGGGCGTGGAAGTAGCCGAAGATGTGCTCAGGGATGAGTGTGATGCCCTGAATGTCAGATTCTTGACAGCCCATCGGCTCAGGCGACCATGGATTCAGCTAAAATGGGCTCAGAGTGCCGACGGCTTTATGGCTGGAATAGATAAAGATGGAAAGCCATATCCTGTCAAATTCTCTACTCCTGTTTCTTCCGTTTGGATGCATCGCCGACGCTCAATGGTAGATGCGATTATGGTAGGGAAAAATACTCTTGAGATCGACCATCCACGCCTTGACTGCCGATATTGGCCCGGGCGTGCCCCTCGTCGCGTTGTGCCTCGCCACGATCTGGAAGAGCAGATGCGCGAACTTTACGACGAAGGAGTCACTTCCATAATGGTAGAAGGGGGACCTACTCTACTACAAAGCTTCATCGACCTCGGTCTGTATGACGACCTTAAGATAGAGATATCCGAAAAAAAATTGGGAGACGGCCTCCGGTCTCCAACTATCAACGATTAACTATCAACTATCAACTATCAACGATTTTAAAGATATTGAATCGTATGCACAAATGAAAGCGCCTGTAATCAGACGCTTTCATTTCATATTTAATCCTAAATATTTATTATTTAATATTTAATCTTTAAAAGATCAGTTTCCTTCAGGACGCAGACCACGAACTACCGCTCCAGCCTGCCACATCTCGCTCTCGCGGAGATCCTTGAGTTCTTTCTCGAGACCCTCGCGATAGTCGGGTTTGGAGTTAGAGTCGATTGAGTTCTGAGCCTCTATGCCATCAGCCACACTCTTGTAAAGTTGCTGCATGACAGGTTTGATTGCATCATGGAATGGAGTCATCCAGTCAAGTGCACCGCGTTGTGCAGTAGTTGAGCAGTTGGCATACATCCAGTCCATACCTTTCTTTGCTACAAGCGGCATAAGCGACTGAGTGAGCTCCTCCACTGTCTCATTGAATGCCTCAGATGGAGTGTGACCATTCTCACGGAGCACTTCATACTGCGCAAGGAAAAGACCCTGAATAGCACCCATAAGGCTACCACGCTCGCCTGTAAGGTCACTGTAAGCCTCGCGTTTGAAAGTTGTCTCGAAGATATAGCCGGAGCCGATACCGATTGCCAGTGCAAGTGTGCGTTCGAGAGCTTTGCCGGTATAATCCTGCTCTATAGCATAACTTGAGTTCAAGCCACGCCCTTCGAGGAACATAGTGCGGAGTGATGTGCCGCTTCCTTTAGGAGCCACAAGAATTACGTCAACGTCTGCAGGTGGGACTACACCTGTACGCTCAGGCCATGCGATAGCAAAGCCGTGAGAGAAATAAAGTGCTTTGCCCGGAGTAAGGTTTTCTTTAATAGTAGGCCATACTGAAAGCACAGCAGCATCAGAAAGCAGACACATGATGATTGTGCCTTTCTTGCAAGCTTCTTCAATAGAGAAGAGTGTCTCACCCGGCACCCAACCGTCGGCTACAGCTTTGTCGTAGGTCTTGCCTGCACGCTGGCCGACAATCACATTGAAACCATTGTCACGAAGGTTGAGGCTCTGGCCCGGACCCTGCACTCCATATCCAATGACAGCGATTGTCTCATCTTTAAGTATCTCACGTGCTTTCTCAAGAGGGAATTCCTCTCTTGTGACTACAGTCTCCTCAACTGAGCCGAATTTCATTTTTGCCATAATGTATAATAATTTTGAATTTTGAATTTAGAATTATTGGTTTTATTGGTCCGATTGGCCATATTAGTCCAATTAGTCTTATTATTCTAATAAGGCTGATGGGGCTCATTTCTCTAATTTTCGGTTACTCCGCAGCTCCAGGAATTCATCGACCAGCTCCCGCGAAGAGCGAGTGACGGCAATTCTGCCGGATCTTACAAATTGGCGGATGCCAAGTGGCTTCAGATGATCATATAGCTCCTTAATCTCATGGGTATGCCCTGTCTTCTCAAAGACTGTATATTCAGGATGAATCTCGAGCACACGAGCTCCATGCTTGCGCACAATTTCTTCAATATCTGTATTGACCACATTTTCTGTGGGAACTTTATAAAGCGCCACTTCCTGGAAAAGTATCTCATCGTCGGTAAGCAAAAAAGCCTTGATGACATCTATTCGCTTTTCCAATTGCTTTACTACTTGCTCCAACATCTGGCGTGTAGAGCGGCATGTGATAGTGAATTTATGCACCCCTTCTATCGAGCAAGCGCTCACGGTCATACTGTCGATATTGAGACAACGACGGCTGAATATCATAGATATCTGATGAAGGAGTGTCACTCTGTTTTCGGTATATACTGCGATTGTAAACAACTGTTCTTCCATAACTTCAGACCGGTTTATAGTATTCAGATTCATTAAGCAATATCTCGTCAACTCCATTTCCACCGGGAGTCATAGGGAAAATCATATCAGTCTCATCGATGTTGACATTGAGAAGATAAGCACCATTATGGTCAGCCATCTTTTTGATAGCATCATCAAGTTGCGAAGCGTCTGCCACATCCTCAGCCTCTATCCCGTATGCACCGGCAAGCATCTTGAAGTTGGGATTCACCATCGGCGTGCTACTATAGCGACTCTTGAAGAAAAGATGCTGCCACTGACGTACGTTGCCAAGGAAGTTGTTGTTGAGGAGCACAATCTTGACATCAACACCATATTCCATTATCATTCCAAATTCTTCTACCGTCATCTGAAGGCCGCCGTCGCCACAGAACAGCACTACATTTCTATCCGGCACTCCAATCTTGGCTCCGATTGCTGCCGGGAGTCCGAACCCCATTGTCCCAAGGCCGCCTGAAGATATAAGGCTACGAGATGACTTGAAACGCGAGTACTTCACTGCAAACATCTGATTTTGCCCGACATCTGTCACAATTACTGCATCATTTCCGAAAGCTTCACAAACCTTCCTCACTACTCCACCCATGAGCATACGCCCATCGGGAGCTGCGCATTTGAGTTCACGAGCCATGACGCGCTCTTCCTCTACACTGCGATGCTGGTCGAACGAAGCTCTCCATTCTTCACGAGATTTGCGATCCAGAAGAGGCAACAAGGCTTCAAGAGCCTTGCGTGCATCGGAATGGACATGAAGGTCGCATTTGATCATCTTGTCAAATTCGCTTTCATCTATATCTATATGAATTATCTTAGCGTTTGGAGCATATTTCTTGATGTCGCCAGTCACACGGTCGTCGAAACGCATGCCTACCGCAAGGATCAAGTCTGCCCGATTCGTATTGATGTTCGGCCCAAGATTACCGTGCATTCCAAGCATACCTACATACTGCGGATGATCCGAAGGGATGGAAGAAAGACCAAGCATCGTGGTGCCTACAGGCAATTCACCTTTTTCCACAACTTCAGAAAGGGCCTTCTCAGCACCGGATATCATTATTCCATGTCCGGCAAGCACCAATGGACGCTCCGACTCGTTGATGAGACGTGCAGCCTCTTCGATGGCTCCTTGAGCAGGCTCCGGATCAGAATCATAGCTGCGTATAAAGGGCGCTGTCTGTTTTTCATATACCGCAGTCCCTACCTGTGCATCACGAGCAAGGTCGATCACGACAGGGCCCGGACGTCAGGAATTTGCAATATAAAACGCGCGACTTAGGGCAGGGGCTATATCTTCCGGATTTCGAACTTGTATTGCCCATTTAGTGACCGGGAGTACACTTGATATCACATCGCTCTCCTGAAATGCATCCTTACCAAGCATGGCTGTACCTACCTGTCCTGATATGGCTACTATCGGAGTGCTGTCCATGAGTGCATCCGCCAAACCGGTAAGCAGGTTCATTGCGCCGGGACCGGATGTAGTGACCAC
>CAMWQY010000055.1 GCA_947176355.1 uncultured Porphyromonadaceae bacterium | reverse complement strand
TATTCTTATAGATATTCATAAATGAGGTGATTTTATTAATTCATGCTGATATCATGCACAAAGGGGCATTGCTTCGCTCGCCCTTGGAGCCCACGGAGACTTTCGCTGAATAGTTACGAATCATGGTATATTCGCTAATTGTTCCAGCCACCTCCAAGGGCTTCGTAAAGATTGACAACGGCGGTGAGTGCTTTCCCTTGTGCCGTAATCTTGGAGTCTTGGTTAGTCAGATAGCTTATCTGGGCATCGACAACATTATTGAATGGTGAAAGACCTTTTTTATAGCGGTCCATGGCGAGATCGAGTGATTCTTTGCTATTAGAAATTACATCCTCTGTCAGTTCGATGGACTTCATAGTCGATTTGAAAGTAGTGGTTGCGTTTGACACCTCTATTACAGCATTCATTACTGTGTAGTTATAAGAGTCAACAGCAGCTTCAAGAGCAGCTTTTGCTTCAGCTGTCTTATAATTTCTGGCGAGGCCATCAAATAGAGTCCAACTCAAAGTAGGACTTACTTCCCAATACATACTGTGGTCGCCGAAAAGATTTTTAGCATCATGTGCTTGTGTTCCAATTGACCCTGTCAATGAGAGTGTAGGAAGAAAATCTTTCTTTGCAATCCCCACTTGGGCGGCATATTGGGCGAGTTGATATTCAGCTTGCACTATGTCAGGACGTCTGCGGAGCAGGTCGGCCGGTACTCCGAGGTTGGCACCATATACGACGTTTGGCATAGGAGCAGGAGTGGAGAGCCAAGGACTGATTTCTTCAGGATATTTTGCAGTGAGAAGACCGATGGAATTTATAGTGGATTCTATCATAGCCTCAAGAGAAGGAATAGATGCTTTTGTAGATGCAACGACTGTACGTGATTGAGTCACTTCAAGCATGCTTGCAAGCCCGGCGTGAAATCTTGCTTCCACAATTTTCAATACCTTTTCCTGCTCTTCAAGATGACTATTGGCAACCAGAAGTTCATTTTGATATGTGCGTAGATTAATGTATGCCTTAGCCACATTTGCGGCAAGGCTTACCATCACGCCGTCGTACTCAGCCTTTGTGGCATTATATGCAGCTTTATTGGCTTTAACATTCTGTGTGATTTTGCCGAAAAGATCTATTTCCCATTGCATGGATGCTCCGAGTGAAAAATAGTCGTAGGGAGATGATTTTGCAACCACCGGACCTGATGCACCGGAAGATTGACCTTTTGACCAACCGGCAGATAGATTTATAGTAGGAAAATATGCGGATTTAGCCACGTCAAGTGTCTTCTTTGCCATTTCTATCCTTGCGAGAGCTGCCGAAAGATTATAGTTTTCTTTTTCTGCGATGTTGATTAGAGAGTCGAGAGTAGAATCGCCAAAAGTTTTCCACCAAGCATCATCTGTAGGTAGTTTTTGAGAATAGGCTGATTGATAATTCCATTGTTGGGGTATGGAGTCGAGGAGCCAATCGCTTGAATCGGCGGCGTTTGATTGGAGGAAGACTCCTGAGAGTGTCATGGTAAATAAGGCTAATTTTAGAGGTGTTTTCATAGTGGGAAATGTTAAAAGTCCTTTGGAATGTTAACGTATTTTTTTGAAAAATGTTCATTTCAGGCTTCTTCGTCGTAGACATAAAATCAAACTTGAGCAGATATGATATTGTGGCAATTTGATTGAATCGGTCGGATGGTTTCGAAGGAAGTCTAATAAAAATATAGAAAAATGTTGCAATGTATATTTTTTTTTGTTATCTTTGCGCATTGAAAAGAAATATCATGTCTACAAAAAAACCGAAAATACTGCTTATATATACAGGGGGAACTATCGGAATGATAGAAAATCCTGATACAAAAGCATTGGAGCCTTTCGATTTCAATCATCTTCTTGACAATGTGCCAAAAATTAAGATGCTTGATTTCGATATAGATAATTTTCAGTTTGATGTGCCGATAGATTCAGCAGATATGAATCCTTCGCACTGGGGACAAATGGCCAAAGTCATTGAAGATAACTACAACAAATATGATGGCTTTGTCATTCTCCACGGCACTGACACGATGGCTTATACTGCCTCGGCATTAAGTTTTATGCTGAATAATTTGACCAAACCGGTAATCATTACAGGATCTCAGTTGCCAATCGGAGAGGTGCGTACTGATGGCGAAGAAAATCTGATTACAGCTCTTCAGGTGGCGGCTGCCAAAGATACCGATGGAGGTCCGATGGTAAGGGAAGTTGCAATCCTGTTTCAAGATTCATTGCTGAGAGGAAACAGAAGTACAAAGTTCTCTGCAGACAATTTCGATGCCTTTCAATCAAGCAATTACCCGGCGCTTGCCCATATAGGTCTTGATATCACATACAATAAGGATGCATTGCTACGTCCTACCCAGGGCAAGGAATTCAAGGCAGAATATATGATGGATACCAATGTGGCATATCTTGATCTTTTTCCGGGCATTCAGGAGAGTGTAGTCAAGGCTACATTCAATATTCCGGGATTGAAGGGTGTTGTCATAAAGACATTTGGAGTAGGAAACGGACCAAGCAGTCCTTGGCTTATCGAGTGCATCAGGGATGCTGTTGCGAAGGGTCTGCTTGTAGTAAACATATCACAATGTTCTAATGGAATGGTTTCTCCCATGAAGTATTCAGCCGGAGTCGGACTGGCAAATGCCGGAACTATATCCGGTCATGACTTGACTTCTGAGGCTGCCATCACTAAGATGATGTATCTTTTCGGGATGGGTGCCACTGCTCAACTTGCAGGAAAATATATGGAGAAGAATCTGCATGGAGAACTGACGGAGTGAAAAGAGGTGCGTAGTGCGTGATGCGTAGAGCGTTGTGCGTGATGCGTAGTGCGTTGAGTGAAGGAATGATAAAAAAAGAATCCACGATGCAAATCGTGGATTCTTTTTTAATAGCCGAGTTCTTGACCTTTGCGGATGATCGGTATGCCGGATTTCATCCATTCCGGCATTGGATCACCCTTTAGGTAATGGTCGAAGAATTGCTGAAGACGCACAGTTATGTCCTTTCGGTTGCGGCGCTCCTTCAAGTTGTGGGCTTCACCATTGTATTGAAGCATCCACACCGGTTTCTGAAGTCGGCGGAGAGCCATAAACATTTCAATACCTTGATACCAAGGCACAGCTCCATCGGCATCATTATGCATTATAAGCAGGGGAGTCTCTACTCGATTGGCATGAAATACCGGTGAATTAGCTATGTAAAGTTCAGGAGCTTCCCATAAATTTCTACCTATACGGCTTTGTCCCATTTCATATTGGGCTTGTCGAGAGTCGCCACTTTCCCAACGTATGCCACCGAATGCAGAAGTCATATTAGCTACCGGGGCTCCGCTTCCTGCACAAGCAAACATGTTGGTGCGAGTGACGAGGTAAGCTGTCTGATATCCTCCCCAACTCTGTCCGTCTATGCCGATTCTATTTCTATCGATCCATGGATAACGGTCGCACATAGCCTCAGCCCCTGAGCATACGAAATTCCAGGCGCATTCCCCGGGGATTCCTGCCTTATAGTGGATGTCTGGAACAAATACTACATATCCTCGGCTTACGTAGAAAGGATAGTTGACCCAACTCCATGAAGGCTCCATGTTAAAATGATTATAAAGTTTTTCCGAACCGGTCTCATAGAAGACGCATAGCATCGGGTATTTCTTGGAAGGATCGAAATCCTCGGGTACGTAAAGTACACCATCAGAAGGAGTTCCGTCGTAGGCATTCCATCTGACGAGACGTGCAGTGCCCCAGTAATAGTCTTTCACTTGAGGGTTGGAATCACTTGCTTGAAATCCTTTTGCAAATATTCCTTTAGGTGCAATCCACACATTCGGCATGACGGAGAAATTTGCTTCCACGTAAGAAAAAGATGGAGCATCCAGTGCTTGTTTGATTTGTGTGAAACTCAATGTGTCGATATATACGTTTTCCGGGCGTGCCGGAGCTCCATATTTCATTGAAGCGAGACCATTGCGCTTATCTATATAATTAAATAGAGAAAGGGTCATCAGATCGCCGTTTTTAAGCATACGGCGCTCTTTGCCGTGGGTGTTCACATATCGGATCTTTAAATTGTTGTCGCGTCCATATCCTTTTGTAAGGCATTCAGGAGTTGCCTTGCCTGTAGGGTCCACGCTCCATATATCATAGCGGTCGTATACGAGAAGTCGAGCATCTCCTTCGGTCCATGATGCGTAGCCATAATCTTGACGTACACTTGGATGGTCGTCGGTCTCGTCCCAAACAGGGTACGGAATATTTTGAGTTGCGTTTACGATATTGCCTGATATAATCTCGTACGTAAACCAATTCCCATCTTTAAACCAGAATACAAATCGAGCTCCAGGCGAAAGTTTTGCTGAGCGTTCATAAACTGTGGCAATTTCTTTGCGCGATCCGTCATTGACATTTATCACACTTATCTCTTCAGGAGCATAATAGTTCCATTGTTGACTTACTATTTCCTTACTCGGGTCGCAAATAAGAGCCCAGTCTCCATCCCATCTGTCAGGTACCTTGACAGTTGCGAGAGGATTGGAATTAAGAAGTTGATAGTCGCCACTTTCAAGATTTATTACGACAGGGAATGTAAGCTCTCTGATTTCATCAATATTACTCTTCTCTTGAGGAGGAGTGTAAGGGGCATCCCAACGCCATACGTCAAGTTCCGGGCGTTCGAAGCTGACAAGGGTTGTGTCATCCGGGGCTACTTCAGGTGCAACTCCAATTACAAGACGTTTGCTATTATGACTGAATATTGGCTTTGAGTATTGATTGATGAAAAGTTCAGCCGGGGCATTCTTAGCCATTTTATCCTTCCACTCTTTCATTAATTTTTCTTGCAATTCCGGATCGGAAGCATGAGGAGGCTGAAGTTGCGGACCTTTAGGACCGGTCGTGACATATAGGTCAAATGCCGACGGTTCTGACGGTTGTGAGTCCAGTTTCGACATCCATAGCTTCATACGTCGGGTGCCGGTCTCGTTGCTGTCGTTAGTCGCAGTGTAAGCAAGCTTTAATCCGTCGGTAGAGAATGTAGGATTGCCGTAATGCTTTTTGCCTTCATCAATAATAAATTCTTTTCCTTCAGAAAGATACAATACGCGGATGCCTTTGAAGAAAATTGTGTCATCTTCCATAGGTTTGCATACAGCTACAAGTTTCTTTCCGTCTTCGCTGAAAGAATAATTTCCAATATATGGGTAAACTCTTGACTCCCCGGTAGAAAGATTTCTGACTATCAGAGGCAGTCCCGCATCTTTTTTAGAGAGTTTCATGTCTTTCGTGACAGTCGTATCGCAACTGCTGTAAGCGACCCAATCTCCACCCTTTTCTCCGATTTTAAAACCCTTGACAAGTGGGATTTTAGAGACGGCTACATTCTTTAGGTCGATGATAGCCAAGGAATCCTGAGGCATTTCATAGTTTTTCTTCTTGTCAATTTTTGCTTGGCGTGTATCTTTGAACAAAGGTTTGATATTGGCGATAGCCCAACGGCTGTCTGCGGTGAAAGCCACATCTGCACCTCGTTGGATATTTACTTCCTTGCCGTTAAAGATGTTTCTAAGGGTAAGCACTCCATCACCTTCCTGAGGGTTTACGCTGAATGCAGCCCATTTACCGTCGTTACTGATACAGTGATTTGTCACTTTCTTCCAATTGTCGAAACATGTATGGTCAAGTGGTTTCTTGGCGTAAGAATCTATAGTTATGGATATCAGGAGAGAAAGAAATGAAATGAGAAACAATTTTTTCATTTTGGATACAAAAATTTTTTCTATCGTTGCTTTTGGTTGGAGATTGGGAAGCCTCCATTCTATAATGGAAGACTGAAATTGTCGAGGGAGGCTGACAAGCCTCCCTTCCATAAATTAGCTGAATTTAAGATTATGTCCCATGCGCTCCTTTTTTGTGTGCATATAGAAGCTGTTGTATTTATTGGGCTTGACCTCGAGAGGGACATTTTCTACAGTCTCTATTCCGAAGCCCTCAAGCCCTATGCGCTTCATAGGATTATTGCTCATAAGGCGCATCTTTTTGATGCCAAGAGCGTGGAGAATAGAAGCGCCTACTCCGTAGTTGCGTTCGTCAGCTTTGTGCCCAAGGTGAATGTTTGCATCTACTGTGTCGAGCCCTTCTTCTTGGAGTTTATATGCCTTTATCTTATCCATCAGGCCAATGCCACGACCTTCTTGATTGAGATAAACAATCGCTCCTCGGCCTTCTTTCTCGATAAGTTCCATGGCTTTGTGGAGCTGTTCGCCGCATTCGCAGCGCATAGATCCGAATATATCACCCGTAGCGCAACTGCTGTGCACTCTGACAAGGACCGGCTCTCCGTCTGAGACATCTCCTTTGATGAGAGCTATATGTTCCAGCCCATTGACCTTATCGCGGAAAGGAATAAGTCTGAAATGGCCGTATGCTGTAGGCATATCCACTTCCTCTCCCTTTTCGAGGAGATTGTCATTTTGCAGGCGATATGAGATGAGATCACGTATACTTATCAATTTCATTCCCCATTCATCGGCAAGTCTTCTCAATTCCGGAAGACGAGCCATCGAACCATCCTCATTCATGATTTCCATAAGAACACCGGCTGGTTCGAGCCCTGCCAATCGTGCAAGGTCTACAGCAGCTTCCGTATGCCCTGCTCTTTCGAGTACACCTCTGTCTTGAGCGTATAGAGGATTGATATGTCCGGGTCTTCCAAAAGTAGAAGGTGTTGATTTTGGGTCGGCGAGAGCATTGAGTGTGGCTGCTCGATCGTGTGCGCTGACTCCGGTAGAGCAGCCTTCAAGCTTATCAACAGTTATAGTAAAAGGAGTTCCGAGCATCGAGGTGTTTTCTTGCACTTGGAATCCGAGGTCAAGTTCCTTGCAGCGTTTCATTGTGAGTGGAGCACAAAGAACTCCTCTTGCATTCCGGAGCATAAAGTTGACTTGCTCGGGAGTAATTTTCTCAGCAGCAATGATTAAGTCACCTTCATTTTCGCGGTCTTCGTCGTCGACTACTATTACAAATTTCCCGTTCTTAAAGTCTTGAATTGCTTCTTCTATAGTATCTAATTTTATGTTTGTGTCCATGATTGATGAATTATATTAGGCTAATTTGTCTAATTGGACTAATTGGGAGTATTAGTCAGGGAGGCGGAAGAGTGAGAAATTGACTGATCCATATACTCGGTGCTGTTCGAATCCGGGCAAAGAAGAAAAGTCATGTTTGTCATTGTGTTCGATGATCACAAGAGATCCGGGTTTGATTAAAGAGGATTTCATAATAAGCTCAGGGATTTCATCAAATCTCGGATGGTCGTAAGGAGGGTCTGCGAAGACTATGTCGTATTGCTTCTTCGTAGAAGCAATGAATTTAAAGACATCTCCCCGAATCACACGCAGGGCATCATCTCCAAGTTTTTCTTTTACGCTTCTTATGAAATTAGCTTGAGTAGCAGCCATCTCCACAGATGTCACCGATTTTGCTCCTCTTGAAAGAAATTCAAGACTTATCGCACCGGTGCCGGCGAAGAGATCAAGGACCTCTTTCTCTTCTATGTCTTCAATATTTTCGATGACATTGAAAATGTTTTCTTTTGCAAAGTCAGTCGTAGGGCGTGCCGTAATATTATGTGGCAAGTCAAAACGCCGCTTTCCATATTTACCTCGTATGATACGCATATTTTTTCTTTCTGTTGATAGCCAGATAGACGGCAGTCGGGATTTCCTTTCCATCCAAGTCATGATTTTTCTGGCTGATTGTCTTAAAATAAGGTAGCAATGTCTTGCCAAGAGACTGCCGCACATCGCGGATACCACTGAATACGATTTCCGTCTCTGTAGCTTGCGCATCGTATGTCTGGAGAATATTCAGAAGAATATAAGCTATGTCGGTGTCAGTCTTCCATAAATGTGTTGATGCACTCAGCAGTTCTCCTCTCCTAAAAAGTATTAAGTCGAAAGAAGACTGGCGGATATCGAGTAGGCCTTTAAACGACTCGTGGGGCTGGGACGAAGCTTCCAATAGTAAAGCTTGCTGACTCCAAATTCTGGCTCCGGGGAACGATCTCTGCATAAATGACTTGAGTCCCGGGGTCAGCATAAATGCACACTTCTCATTGCGCAAGTCATTGACCATCACATCAAGGATATCTCCTCCATATACTGATACGTATGCATCGGCGCAATCATCATCGGTAGGATATAATGATGCCGGAAGCCAAAGTTGGCGATCAGACTCTACTATTATGTCAGCTGAATAATCATCGAGTACGGTAGGATTGTCATAAACAGTGTCTTCTATTCTTCGAAGCAGTCCTTCTTCAGTAGGTTGCCATTCTATTCGAGAGATGATACGAGGCGAAGCACTCAGCGACTCGTCGGGGAGTAGCCAAGCACCAAAACCATGTCTTGATATGTCTACCGCAAGATGCCATTGACCATTGTCAAGGAAGTCTTGGCGGCCGCCGGTGAGGGGTATATTTTCAGTCATAGTGCAAAATTAGCAATAATTTCAACTAAAAACAACATATTTCTTGTAAGTTTCGCATTTTTTTTTGAACTTTGTAGTATGAATAGAGAGAAAACTTCTGAGGAAGAGTCTTTAAATAGAAAAATTGTACGGATGACGTTGCCTACCGTTGTCAGTAATATTTCTGTGCCATTGCTTGGTATATGCGATACGGCAGTGGCGGGACACATGGGTGATGAGAGATATTTGGCAGGGATGGCGATTGGGTCAGTAATGGTGACTACGATGTATTGGCTTTTCAGTTTTCTCAGGGCCGGCACATCCGGCTTGACAGCGACTCATTATGGTGCCGGCAATAAGGAGGGAATGAGAATAAGTCTTAGGAATTCGATGTCTTTGGCAATTGTCATAGGTATGCTTCTTATGGCAATTCACTCCCCTATGCTTGAGCTTTTGCAAAAGGTGATGGGAGCTACTCCGGAGACGACCGAGTTGTCAGGACAATATTTTTCCGTATGCATACGTGGCGCTGTGCCGATGATGGTGCTGACGGCTTTGACAGGATGGTTTATAGGCATGCAGTCTACTGCAACTGCAATGGCTGTCAATATCGGTATGAGTGTGCTCAATGTGATAGCTACACTCACTCTTGTGTATGGCTTTGGAATGGGATATAAGGGTATTGCAATTGGCACGGTATCGTCACAATGGCTGATTCTGATACCTGCATTGTGGCTTGCATGGAGCATGTGCAAAAAGAATGGGATAAGCATTGCGACAGACCGTATTTTCTTGGATGCCAAGGAATGGAAACAGATGTTGAATGTCAATTCAAATCTCTTCTTCCGATCAGCTTGCCTGATAGCGCTTACAATGATGCTCTATGCATATAGTGCTCGGCTCGGAGATGTGGAAGTAAGTTCTAATGCCGTGATCAATCAACTGTTTCTCTTTTTCTCCTATTTTATGGATGGATTCGCTTTCACCGGTGAGGCTCTGATAGGACGCTATAATGGCTCTAAAGACTATACAATGCTTAAGAATTCGATGAAGGCTCTATTGAAATGGACAGTTGTCGTTACTACCATATTTGTAGGTGTATATAGTATAGCACTTTCACCAATAGTCAGCTTGCTAAGCGATTCGGAAGCCGTAGCGTATAGTGTAGATGAATGTCGATTGTGGGTTTCATTGTTGCCGGTAGCCGGAGCTATGGCATTCATCTATGATGGGTTCTATATAGGACTTACCAAGACTCGGCCTATGCTTATCTCTACATTGTGTGGCGTTGGACTTTTTGCTATTCTCATTCATACGTTGAGTCATACGCAATGGATGCTGTGGATGTCGTTTACTTGCTATTTGGGCTTGAGGTCAGGAGTCCTGATGTTGATGTATCCTTATAAAATGATGAGAATGAGTCAGTATAGTCAAGTTTGAATTCACCATCAATTCAGAATTCTAAATTCAAAATTAATATATAATTCTAAATTCTACATTCAATATTCAAAATTATTACGATGATAAAGTTTGTGAATGCCAAGTTGAATCTTGGGCTGAACATAGTAAGGAAGAGAGATGATGGGTATCATGATCTCGAGACTCTGTTTTATCCCGTAGGCTTGCATAACGGTACTCCGGAAAATCCGGAGCCATTCTGCGACATTCTTGAGATAATACCGGCTGAAAAGACTGAATTTCGTTTTGAAGGAAGGAATGTAGATTGTCCGCTTGAAAAGAATTTAGTATATAAGGCTTGGAAGGTATTTAAGGAGTCATATCCTGAGCTTGGTGAGTATCTGATAACTCTTGAGAAACACCTGCCTGATGGAGCCGGGCTTGGTGGAGGAAGTGCTGATGCGTCAGGTGTGTTGTGTATGCTTAATGAACTGTGCGGATTTCCATTCTCCAAGGAGGGGTTAGCTAAGATAGCGTTGAAGTTGGGTGCCGATTGTCCATTCTTTATATACAATTGCCCTTGCTATGCAGAAGGGGTAGGGGAGAGACTGGTACCTGTTGACTTGGACCTTTCAGGATGGTGGTGTCTGCTTGTGAAGCCGGAAGTGTCGATATCAACTAAAGAGGCTTTCGCAGGAGTGACGCCTTGTAAACCAATTTTTTCACTTAAAGAGACTATAAAGCTGTCTCCTGATCAATGGCAGGGAAAGATGGTCAATGACTTCGAAGGATCATTGTTTCCTAATCATTCAATACTTAAGGATATTAAAGATAGGATGCTTGAAAACGGTGCGCTTTATGCCTCAATGTCAGGTTCAGGATCGACTGTGTTCGGACTTTTCCGTTCTAAAGAAGATGCAGATAAGGCTCGTCATGTTTTCAACGACCACTACGCGACTCTGTGTCTACTCTAAAGCTTTCCATCATGAGTGCTTACCTCCGTTGCTTCTCAGTGTTAGGAAAAATAAAAAAACAGCTACTTTCTCAAGCCGCTGTTTTTTGAAAGTTTTCCATAATACTTTCGAACTAACCTAACATCATGAAACGATTTTTATAACATTAAAACAACAGAGATTTTAAATTGTTTAGACAAAGCAAAATTTTTTTTAGAAAAAAGATATGAAGAGCAAATTATCCATAATATTTTTGTATGTAATATTGACGTTAGGGTGTGCGGTAGATGCATTTGCTGAAACTATAATTATATCTTCTCCCATTAAGGAGGGTCAATATATGGATCGTAAAGATATAGATGAAGTTATAGTAGAAACCGGGAAAGGCATTGAGGAGATACCTG
The DNA here is from genome assembly GCA_947176355.1 of uncultured Porphyromonadaceae bacterium. Lineage (GTDB taxonomy): Bacteria > Bacteroidota > Bacteroidia > Bacteroidales > Muribaculaceae > Lepagella. The sequence goes on along the minus strand of CAMWQY010000055.1, from coordinate 477 downwards.
ACTATGCTTTTTTAGGATGTACGTCATTGAAGAAAGTGACATTGCCGGAAGGTATTAAAAAGATAGGCTTTCAGGCTTTCAGTGAGTGTGCAGGTTTGGAGTCAATAAATTTTCCTCCTTCGCTCGAGGATATCGGGAGCAATTCGTTTACGTATTGTACGAGTCTCGATAATTTGGATTTTCCCTTAGGTCTGAAGCATATCGGACACAATGCATTTTCTTTTTGCACTTCATTGAAGGAGGCGATCCTCCCGGACACCATTGAGGAGATAGAGTCGTATGCATTTTCAGATTGCGATTCTCTTATGAAAGTTAGGCTTCCTGCCAATGATAAACTGTTAGGAGAGTTGATGATGAACTGCTGTCCTAAGCTCGTAGAGATAGTAGCTCCTTCTTTAAAAGTGCCAAAGTTCGATTGTGAAAGCTATATTTTTGACCCCTACGATACGGAATCATATAATAGATGTGTGCTTAAAG
>CAMWQY010000054.1 GCA_947176355.1 uncultured Porphyromonadaceae bacterium | reverse complement strand
GTACGCGATCATTATTTTTGTGTAGAAGGATTGCCTGATGTAGCGGATATAGCCTCAGCATATTCAATTGAAACTTTTGAAGCAGAAGATATGCATGGGCTAAAAAGGGGAATAGAATGGCTTGAGGAAGTCTCTGACTTCTGCCGGATGCTCATTGTCAGGACTCCTGCGGAAGAGAGTGCTAAAATTTTATCCGGATATTTTATCAAAAATAAAAAAGACTAACCCGTAGCTACGGCTACTAAAAGAAGAAGATTATTATGTTTGAATGGAAAACAATTAAGGAATACGAAGATATCCTCTTCGAAGAATTCGAGGGAATAGCAAAAATTACTATTAATAGGCCCAAAGTCTATAATGCATTTCGCCCAAAGACGAATTTTGAAATGCTTGATGCAATGCGTATATGTCGTGAAAGAAGCGATATACGTGTCGTAGTTCTGACAGGAGCAGGAGACAAGGCTTTTTGTTCGGGAGGCGATCAGAATGTCAAGGGAATCGGAGGATACGTCGATGAAGATGGAACTCCAAGACTGAACGTACTCGAGATGCATCATGCGATTAGAAGCATACCCAAACCTGTGATTGCAATGGTGAATGGATATTCAATCGGAGGAGGAAATGTGCTTCAGGTGCTATGTGATCTTTCTATTGCATCTGAAAATGCGCGTTTTGGACAGACCGGTCCTAAAGTAGGAAGTTTTGATGCCGGATTTGGCAGTTCCTATCTCGCAAGATGTGTGGGGCAGAAAAAGGCACGTGAGATATGGTTTCTATGCAAACAGTATACCGCCCAAGAAGCATTGGAAATGGGTATGGTAAATTGTGTTGTGCCCTTCGATAAGCTTGAAGAAACTACAGTGGATTGGTGCCGTACGATCATGAAGCGCTCTCCGTTTGCAATCCGAATGATCAAGAGAGCACTAAATGCCGAGCTTGACGGACAACGAGGTATGATGGAGTTTGCAGGAGATGCAACCCTAATGTATTATATGATGGATGAGGCTCAAGAAGGCAAGAATGCATTCTTGGAAAAGCGCGATCCGGATTTTGATAAATATACAGTGTTCCCATGAGACTTGCGTACGCTCCATATATATTGAAATTTAAGTCACCAGCCGGGACAAGCAGGGGAATTCTATATGAAAAACCTACATTTTTCATCAAAATCTTTGATGAAAATGATCCATCAAAGTTTGGCATTGGAGAATGTTCGGTCTTTCCCGGTCTTTCGCCGGAAGCCGATGGCAACTATGGCTATAAGTTGGTAGAGTTGCTTGCCAATATTGCTCTTGGCAAGGAAACTGAACTGACAGGCTATAGCAGCATCATCTTTGGCTTGGAGCAGGCGTTGAGGGATTATGCCGGAGGATGCCGACACGTGTATTACCCATCTGAATTTACACAAGGACAAGAGAGCATTGAAATTAATGGTCTTGTGTGGATGGGAGATTTCGATCAGATGATAGAGAGGATAGATGAAAAGGTCGCTCAAGGATTCGGGTGCATTAAGCTTAAAATCGGAGCCATTGACTGGAAGAAGGAAGTTGAGATGATAGAATATATGCGGAAAAAATATTCTGAGTCAAAGCTTCAGATAAGGGTTGATGCAAATGGAGGTTTTAGTATGGATAATGCTCTTCCCCGACTAAAACGACTTGCTGACTTAGGAGTCCATAGCATAGAGCAACCTATACCTGCGGGAATGCCTGAATTGATGGCATTTCTATGCGAAGTGTCTCCATTGAAAATCGCGCTTGATGAATCGCTTATTGGAGTTTATGGCAAAGACAAAAAATCGAAACTTCTTGATGAAGTAAGACCTGCCTATATCATACTCAAACCATCTCTATGTGGGGGATTTTCAGGCGCTGAGGAATGGATAAGAATGGCAGAGGAACGAGGAATAGGGTGGTGGGTCACATCAGCTCTTGAATCTAATGTCGGACTTAATGCGCTTGCCCAGTGGACAGCTACTCTTCACACTTCAATTCCACAGGGACTTGGGACAGGCGCTCTTTTTACTAACAATTTTGAATGCCCCTTACGGCTTGAGTCAGACAGATTGCGATATGACCCTTCTATGAGAATTGACAATGATATCTATAAATCACTTGACTGGAGATATTAAAAATGACGCAACTTGAATTTGAAAAGATATGGCAAGATGATTCAGACTATGTCTTGTGTCATACCTCGGGCTCCACAGGTATGCCCAAGGAGATTGAGCTTAGGAAAGACTTTATGCGTCAGAGTGCACGACGCACAAATGAATTTTTCGGAATAACTGATTCGAGCAGATTGCATACTTGTCTTGACTTCAAGTATATTGCATCTATGATGATGACGGTGAGGGCAGACGAAGCAAAATGCTTGCTTACTTCTGAGTATCCGTCGACAAAGCCACTTGGTGAGATTGCAAAATATGAAGAGATAGATCTATTGTCGGTTGTGCCTGCTCAGATGGAATGGATACTTGACAGTGAAGATAGCTGGCGTGGCATTAAGCATATATTAATAGGAGGATCAGCTATACCTATGATGATGAGACGCCGAATTGCATTGTCAGGATATGATGCGTGGGAGACGTATGGCATGACTGAGACTGCTTCTCATATAGCATTGAGAAGGGTAGGAGAGGATGATGTCCCATTTGAAACGCTTGATGGAATTTCTGTAGAAATCAACGATGAAAATTGTCTTGTCGTGAAGATGACTGATGGATTGACACTTACTACCAACGATATAGCTCAGGTAGAGAACTCTAAAGAATTTAGAATACTTGGGCGTGCAGACAATTGTGTGATAAGTGGGGGTATAAAGATCATGCCAGAAGATCTCGAAAGAAAATTAGGTCCGTTTATAGCTTTTGATTATTGCATATCCTCGGTTCCTGACAAGAAGTGGGGAGAAAAATTAGTGCTGGTAGTTGAGATTCCAGACAACATTGATGAAGACCTTCTTAAGGAAGCTGTAGGAGTGCGTCTGAAGCAATATAGGAAAATACTTGATTTGGGTGTCAAGTCTCCTAAGGAAGTAGTATGTCTGTCACAATTGCCCAAAACGGCGAATGGTAAGATTGAAAGGCGACGCCTTAAAGAAATATTAAATTCCTTCTAATTAGGAATGCATAATTGACTTCGTCCAAGCGAAAGCAAGTCATAATTCATAATGCATAATTAGCTACGTTTGAGCTAAAGCAAGTGTCAGTCTCTGAAAATAAGACGATAAGATATTTATTATTTTGTAAATTTTATAGACTATTAATTATAAAAAAGGCTTGAATGTATAGGATTCAAGCCTTTTTTATATGCAGGAGTTTATCCGTTTTTGGAGATTTTTTGCAATTGCTCTTCGTTGATTATCTTTATCTTGCGTCCGTCGACGAGTATTAGTTTTTCAGATACGAAAGTGGCAAGGGTGCGGATTGCATTGGCTGTAGTCATGTTGCTAAGACTTGCCAAGTCTTCACGACTCATATATATTCGAAGGGTAGCCCCGTCGTCTTCAAGTCCATAATTGTCTCTTAGGATAAGCAATGCTTCAGCGAGACGTCCGCGTATATGCTTTTGCGTCAGGTTGACAATTTTAGTATCGGAACCTCCAAGATTTCGAGAGAGTTCATGAATGAAAAACATAGCAAGGTCAATGTTGCCACGTATGAGTTTTTCTACAATCTTCATTGGGACATGTCCGATAATAGATTCCTCAACAGCTGCCACAGAAGAAAGATAAGGTTCTTTAGCGAAATAAGCCCTATAACCGAAATATTGCACAGGACTATAAAGGCGAAGAATCTGAACCCTGTCGCCAACTCCTGCTTTATACATTTTTACTTTTCCTTTCAATAGGCACCACAGATATTCCGGCTTTTCATTTTCAGAATATATAATTTGATTCTTTTTGTAAGTAGAAATAATGAAATTATCTGTGACAATGCGCTTTTCTTCAGGGAGTAGCGCATTCCACATCTCAGACATGTCATTACTGATAATATGTTCAAGTGTACTCTTCTTTAACATTATCCTTAGTCAATTCGACGATTATCTGTATAAAAAACTGTAGAAAAAATGCAGAATAAACGTGCATACATAAACTCACCTGATTGAGAATGCAAAATTACAAAAAAAAAATTACATGATGAAATTTTTTTAATGGAAGTTAAAATAGAAATGGAGAAATTTTACTAAATTTGCAACATCAAGGATAAATTAATTACAAAATATGATAGAAGAGATTTATAGCCCATCTTCAGGTCGCTATGAAGCTGGAATGGAATATCGGAGAAGTGGTAGGAGTGGAATTCTTCTTTCCGAACTTTCGCTTGGTTTTTGGCATAATTTCGGAGAGACAGCTCCTCTTGAAAGGAGCAAGGAAATAATGCGCTATGCATTTGACCATGGGATAACTTCCTACGACCTTGCAAATAACTATGGACCGGGTTATGGCACTGCAGAAGAGACTTTTGGGTATGTATACGATAAGTCGTTTCGTCCATATCGCGACGAGATGTTTATAGCCTCCAAAGCCGGATATGACATGTGGCCTGGACCATACGGCAACTGGGGTTCGCGTAAGTATCTGATGGCATCTATCAATCAGAGTCTCAAAAGAACTCATCTTGATTATTTCGATTTGTTCTATAGCCATCGCTACGACCCTGAGACTCCACTTGAAGAGACTCTTCAGGCACTGGTAGATATTGTAAAGATGGGAAAAGCATTATATATAGGCATATCCCGTTGGCCTGTAGAGGCTACCAAATTTGCTTTTGACTATCTCAGACATCGCGATACTCCATGCCTGATTTTTCAGGATCGATTGAATCTTATCGATAGAAGAGTTGAGACTGACGGCACTCTTGACAATGTCAGGGAGAACGGATGCGGATTTATTGGCTTTACACCACTCGCGCAGGGGATTCTTACCAACAGATATCTTAACGGAATTCCGGCAGATTCAAGAGCTATGCAACAACATTTCTTGAAGACTTCTCAAATTAGTGACGACCTTGTGGCAAATGTAAAGGCCCTCAATGATATTGCAGAAAAGAGGGGACAATCTCTCGCTCAAATGGCACTCTCATGGGTATTGTCTCATTCAGGAGTGACTTCTGTCATCGTCGGTTGCAGCAGCGTGTCGCAGCTTGCAGATTCTCTTCAGGCTGTAAAATCGAAAGAGTTCTCAGCAGAAGAACTATATTTGATTGAGACGATTGCATCAAAGATAAAAATGTAGCGTATCATTGAGTATGTATTCAGTGGGCTCATGGCGATGCGAAACATAGCTTAGTCAATCCCTCTTACAATTGCATTTTCGATGGATGGTAGCCAAGCAAGAAAGCATCGGCTGCCATTCTTTTTTTGCCGGCAGGCTGGAGCTCTTTTATTTCGAGCCATTTGTCAGAGCATGCCACGAGAAGACTTTTACCTTCAGTCTTAATAGTTCCAATGGGAGTGTCACCAATAGAAAAATCAGTCAATTTAGTGGAGAAGATTTTAGATTCGAGAGGTCTGCCGGAATCTTCAACAATTACAGACCATGCTGCCGGGTAAGGACTCAATCCTCTGACATGATTATGCACCTCCACAGCAGACTTCAACCAGTCGATTCTACAGTCTTCTTTGAATATTTTTGGAGCGGGTGTGAATTCCCCTTCCGGTTGAGGTGTTGTGGTCAGAGTGCCGTCGATTATAGCATTGACAGTCTCAACCACCATATCAGCTCCCAGATGCATCAACTTATCATGCACGTCACCGACATTGTCTTCGGGAAGAATCTCAATTTTTCTCTGCATGATCATATCGCCGGTGTCGATTTCGTGCTTGAGGAAGAAAGTGGTCACTCCGGTTTCAGTATCGCCATTCATTACAGCACGATTGATGGGTGCTGCACCACGGTATTTGGGCAAAAGGGAGGCATGAAGATTGAATGTACCTAATTTGGGCATTTGCCAGACTTCCCGAGGTAGCATCCGGAAGGCAATGACTATAAAAAGGTCGGCTTGTAATGCCCGGAGCTCTTGTAAGAAATCTTCTGATTTTAGTTTTTCAGGTTGAAGTATGTGAAGATTGTGTTCTACGGCATAGCGTTTTACATCGCTTTGGTAAAGTTTATGTCCGCGACCGGCGAGTTTGTCGGGCATGGTCACAACTCCGATAATATTGAAATCATTTTTAATCAATGCGTCAAGGCTCTCCACCGCAAATTCAGGAGTGCCGAAAAATATGATTTTGAGATCTTTCTTTTCCATAATGCAGTAATTTAAGTTGCGCAAGCTCAACTTAAGGTTTTTTGGTTTAAAGGATATAATTAATCGTCGGAGTAATGCTTTAGGACACGACGATAAGAGTTGAAGATTTTAGATTTGGAGACGAATCCTACATATTTCCCATTGTCTACAACCGGGAGATTCCAGGCACCGGTTTTGTCGAAGGTATTCATTACCTTGTCCATACTATCGGTCACCTCAATTCTTGCCGGAGGCATCGCCATAAACCGGCTCACGTGCATCTTGCGATATAAGTCAGGGCGGAACATAATGTTTCGGATATCATCAAGAAGCACAATGCCTTTCAGCATACCTTGGGAATCGGTGACGGGGTATAGGTTTCGATTGCATTGAGAAATTACTTCCACCATTTGTTTCAGACTCATTTCAGGATGAACTTCTATGAAATCACGCTCTATCACATTGTCGATTTTCAGAAGTGTGAGTACGGTTCGGTCTTTTTCGTGAGTGATGAGATCACCCTTTTCTGCCAATCGCATTGTATAGATACTGTAAGGCAGGAAGGCTTTGATAGTCATATAAGAGAGGCATGACACTATGAGAAGCGGAAGGAATAGATTGTATCCACCGGTCATTTCAGCGGTAAGGAAGATTGCCATGAGTGGAGCGTGCATCACCCCGCTCATGACTCCTGCCATACCCATGAGTGAGAAATTTTTTGGGCTCAGCTCTATGCCGAAGTCCATAAGATTGAAGAAATATGCGAAAAGGAATCCGGTAATGGCTCCTACGAATAGTGAAGGAGCAAAAGTACCTCCGACACCTCCAGCCGCATTTGTGGCAGTAGTGGCAAATACCTTGGTCAAGATAAGGCATAAAAGGAAAAGAGTTATCGACCATGGATTTATCCTGTCGCCGTAGAAAATAGTTCCGTCAAGTATGCCCTGAGTATTGCCTTCGAGAAGAGTATTTATGGATTCATAACCTTCACCGTAGAGCGGAGGAAAAACGAAGATAAGTCCTGCCAAAATCAGACCACCAACAGAAATCTTTATCCAACGGCTTTTGAATCCACCAAACCACTTTTCCAACATGAACATTGCCTTAGTAAAGTAAAGACTTACAAATCCACACAAAATGCCCAGAAGAATAGTCCAAGGAATGCGATTTGTCACGTATGGCTCACTCTGAGAGAAGAAGAATTCTGCGCCATATCCTTCCAGTACGTAGGCGACGGTTGCTCCTGAAATCGACGAAATTAGCAGAGGCATGACAGTAGTGCCGGTCAGGTCGATCATCAACACCTCGAGGGTGAAAAGCATCCCTGCGATCGGAGCGCGGAAGATACCGGCGATACCGGCAGCCGCTCCGCAACCGACAAGAAGCATCAAGATTTTTGGAGATAGTCTGAAGGCTTGGCCCACATTCGATCCAATTGCGGCTCCGGTATAGACGATAGGACCCTCGGCACCGACAGAACCACCGAAACCGATAGTGATAGCAGACCCAACAAGAGAAGCATAGCAGTGCTTCTTCTTAAGCCTCGATTTTCTTCGCGAGATGGCATAGAGCACTTTTGTCACGCCGTGACTGACATTGTCTTTCACTACATATTGAATGAAAAGCGTCACAATGATTATGCCCACCACCGGATATACAAGGTTTAGCCAGTTTTCAGTAGTCTCGCTGAAGTGTTGAGTCAGAATATGAGCGATGGTATGAATGAGGAATTTCAGCAGTTGGGCAGCAAATCCACACACCACTCCGACTACAAGAGCCAGAATGATGACGAAGTTGCGTTCCTTGATATGGCGTTCTCTCCATTGCACCACTTCTGCCCACCATTCAGTGAATCTATTATGTGTCTCTTTATAAGCCAAAATATAAGTAGTTTTCTAATTTATAATTATTGTAGAAACTCATTTTCCCCTTCCTTCCAATATTGTCAGTACTGTGTAGAGCATTATTTTAAAGTCTACAAGAATCGACATATTGGAAATGTATAGGAGGTCGTATTTTGAACGCTCCACCATCTCGTCGATCTTGGAAGCGTAACCATATTTCACCATTCCCCAAGATGTTATACCCGGACGAGTTTGATATAGGAGGGTATAATAAGGAGCCTTTGCAATGATTTTGTTGATGAAAAATTTACGTTCGGGTCTCGGCCCTACTATACTCATTTCGCCTTTCAAAACATTCCAGAATTGAGGAAGTTCGTCAAGCCTGTATTTCCTCATTATCCTTCCTGATTTTGTGACTCTCGGGTCTTCGTCGCTGCTCAATTGAGGACCATCTTTTTCAGCATCTGTGTTCATGGTGCGATACTTGATGATTTGGAATGGTCGCTCTTTAAGACCTATGCGTTCCTGACGGTAGAATACCGGACCTTTTGAATCTTTCTTTACACAAATTGCAAGGGCGAGAAGGAGAGGACTCAAGACAACAAGAGTAATAGCACTTGCCACGACATCGATAGTCCGCTTGATATTTTTTTCAGACTCCGACATACTCGAGTGGGTCAAGTCGACCAATGGGAAACCATAGATATCCTTTAGTTTTATCGAAGAAGTCATAAAGTTGAGAGTATCGGGGGAGAGCTTGATTGGTTTTCCGATAGGAAATAGCCGATAGAGAAGGTTAAGCACATTTTCCTCATCAGATTTTTCCGGTGCGAGGATAATGTTGTCGATATTATGATCACGACAATAATCAGCCAATTGATCAAGCTCCATGGCATTAGATTTAAAATCCTTTTCTCCGGGTATCTTAAAAAATCCTTCAATGGCAAAACTGATTACGGCTTTGCTGTCTCTCATTTTTTCAGCAAGCGAATGCGCTTTTGGGGAATTCCCGACGATAATGGCGGAGTACTTCCAGTCGCGACTTTTGAAACGCTTGATCTGATTTTCTATGACTATCAATCTTCCGAGGAAAGTGAAAGAAAAGAAAATAATGAAAATCAATAAAAATTGGAGAAGATTAGAAGAAATGTCGCTCATCTGGTCGTTGGTCAGAAGAGCAAGATGGAGAAGAATTGTACTGATAATCGAAATGACTGCAGTGTTTAGAAGTTCATTAAATCGAGACTTCCCGAAAGGATTGTTATAGAATCCGGATAGCCAATATAATCCAAGAAGGCAAATGGGGATGATAAATTGTTCGACACAAAGTTTTGGTTGGAAAATAAATCGGATTGCTGATTCTATAGAATAAGGATCTGGAAAAGTTTCCTTGTATCTGTAAAGATTGAAGAGAATGACAGAGATATTGGCGGTGAACCAGTCCGTCAATACGAGCTTCAATCGCTCAAACTTTACAGATGCCATTTTCCCAATCATCGTATCACCTTTACAATGTTTTCTTTTGTTATTTTAATGATATTGCTTGGTTTGGAGGAAGCTTTATCCTTCTGTCGGAATTTGCAGATATAATCAACTCCGTTTTTAATCTCAGAAGATATTTCCGAGAAAGTCATTGGAGTAGGTTTGCCGCTTTTGTTGGCGGAAGTAGATACGATAGGCCCTCTCATTCGTTCGCAAAGTGTGCGACTGAATTTCTCTGTAGTAATCCGGATACCGAGACTTCCGTCATCTGCTTTCAGATTATCGGCAACTCCTACCGGATAGTCGTAGATGATAGTCATGGGATTTACCGCCACGTCGATCAGTTGCCATGCGATTTCCGGCACGCTTTTGACTGTGCGTTGTAGCATACCTTCCGAACCTACAAGCACCAGCATAGACTTTGAGTCAGCCCTTTCCTTGAGCTTGAATATTTTTTCAACAGCCTCCGGATTTCTTGCGTCGCATCCGATACCCCACACGGTATCGGTAGGGTAGAGGATAATACCACCTTCCTTCAGTACTCTTAGGGCTTCCTTGAGGTCAGCCTCATCATAGACAGGTTGAGGTGTGACAGGAATATGTTGTTTTTTTTCTTCCATTTTGACAATTGATTAAGCTTGAATAGCCTCAGCTTCAGAGATCCAAAGACGAGCCACTGCATCAGATGGCATCCTCCAGTCGCCTCTCGGAGAGAAAGACACCGGACCAACTTTAGGGCCATCCGGCATACAAGAACGTTTGAATTGCTGATTAAAGAAACGTCTTATAAAGACTATCAACCACTTCTTGATAGTCTGGCGGTCGAAAGTAGGTCTGCCGTCAGAGTAAGGACCTTCAGCAAATGCCTTGCATGCGAGTGCAAAGATTTTTGACGGTTGGAATCCTTCCTTTACAAAATAATAAATGAAAAAGTCATGAAGATCGTATGGTCCTACAAGGTCTTCTGTCTTTTGAGCGATGTTACCTTCATTGTCGGTCGGGACGAGTTCCGGACTGATAGGTGTGCTTACTATGTCTTCGAGTATACGGCGAGTATCATCGTCGTAATCTTGTGCTACGCGACGCACAAGAGGGCGTATCAATGTCTTGGGAACGGAAGCATTTACACTATACATTGACATGTGATCGCCATTGTAGGTGCACCAGCCAAGAGCGAGTTCGGAGAGATCACCTGTGCCGAGCACCATTCCGCCGTATTTATTGGCAAGGTCCATAAGAATCTGGGTTCTTTCGCGAGCCTGAGCATTCTCGTAGGTGGCATCATGGACGTTAATGTCGTGGTCGATGTCTTTGAAATGCTGTTTCACTGCCTCAGCAATGCTAATTTCTATATGAGTGATTCCCATACGCTCCATTAGTTCCGTAGCGTTGGAATGTGTCCTTTCGGATGTGCCAAATCCCGGCATGGTCACGCCAATGATACCTTTGCGGTCAAGACCAAGATTATCAAAAGCCTTGATTGCTACGAGAAGTGCAAGAGTTGAATCAAGACCACCGGAAATTCCGACTACAAGACATTTGCAGTGAGTGACCAATAGACGTTGTTCGAGACCCCAAGCTTGGATAGTTATGATTTCCTCACATTGTTCTTCAAACTTGACTTTGTCGGAAGAAAGGAATGGGTAAGGGTTAATGTCTCGTAAAAGGTCGGCCGGTTCAGCCTGTGTTGCTGTGAATTCTTCAGATCCGAATGTGGGGAGAACAATGTCGTTCTGTCCAAAACTTGATTGGCGTTGGCGGGTGTTTCGGAGCTTTTCTACATCTATGTCGGCGATGCAATAGCCTTCAACGCGTTTGAAACGATCTGACTTTTTCAGTATCTGCCCATCTTCGGCAATGATTGCATTGCCGGAGAAGACAAGGTCGGAACTTGATTCGCCGGCTCCGGCTGAAGCATATACGTAGCCACATTTGCATCTTGAAGAGCGTTCTTTGATAAGGGAGATCAAGAAAGCGTGTTTGTTGATGACTTCGTTGGTGGCACTGAGGTTGGCTATTATGTCGGCACCTGCTACACTCATGGTGGTGCTTGGAGGATTAGGGACCCACATGTCTTCGCAAATTTCCACACCGAATTTTGCGTTCTCGATACGGAAGAGCAGGTTTATGCCAAATGGGATAGCATGGCTGTCGATATCGATGATATTGTATTCTTTACCTGTAGGGAGATCGAGTTTAAGACCGGAGGAGAACCAACGTTTTTCGTAAAACTCGTCGTAGTTAGGGAGATAGCATTTAGGTACTATGCCAAGGATCTCACCATATTGTATTACTGC
>CAMWQY010000053.1 GCA_947176355.1 uncultured Porphyromonadaceae bacterium | reverse complement strand
GGCTGCGCGCTATTAAAAATTTTATGGGATATTTGTTAATGTGGAAAAAAGATGCTAATTTTGTGAAAGTATAAACAACATAACAATACCACCATGAAGAAACACCTGAACTTGATTTTACTGCTGCTGACAATTTGCATTCCATTCAATGTCAAATCGCAGTATGCAGGAAAGCACTTTATTATGCATGGCAGCGGTCTGCATCTTGCAAAATCGGAAAAAAGCGGAATTATCGAGGCCGCATCAGTAGCCAATCCTCAAATCATGACTATCATCGATGCAGGAAATGGATATTTCCAAATCCAAGCCCCCGACGGATCATATTTGGCTAAAAGCGGAGCCAATGCATGGAATACCGGTTTCGTAACCAACAATACCAATGATGCGGTACTTTTTCAATTTGAAGAGAGCGGGAAATTTATAAAAATCAAAAGCAAAGCATCCGGCAAATATTTAGGAGTCGACAATACTACAAATGGAAGCTCAGTCTTTTGCGACAAAGATGGCAGCAATTCAAAACATCTATGGTATCTTGCCGACGATGTCAATGGAGAAATACCGGAAACAAAATACAACGTTTTAGTCAATCCCGGAGCGCCACGCCAGACTTTTGACGGCTGGGGAATATCCCTCTGCTGGTGGGCTCACATGTGTGGCAACTGGCCCGATGAAAAGCTCGACCCTATCATTGATTGGCTCGTATTGCCTGAAAATTTGAACTATAGCGTATTCCGCTATAATATCGGAGGAGGTGACGATCCAAATAACAAGAACTGCACGAAACATCACATGGGCAACGGCAAAGGTCTTAGAGCCGAGATGCCGGGCTTCAAGCAGTATGAAGACTCCGAATATGACTGGACGGCAGACGAAGCCCAGATCAAGATCATGCGAAAGATCAAGGAGAGAAAGCCTGATGCCATATTCGAGGCATTCAGCAACTCAGCCCCTTGGTGGATGACTTATAGCGGATGCTGCTCCGGAGCTAAAGAAGCAGGGAAAGACAACCTTCGACCTGAATATTACGAGGCATTTGCAGACTATCTCATCGACGTGATGGTGCATTTCAAAGAAGCGGAAGGGATAGAATTTGCCACCATTGCCCCTTTCAATGAGCCGATGACCAATTTCTGGGGTTGCAGTGGAGTCCAGGAAGGTTGCCACTTCGACATGCAGTCAATGTCTGACGTCATAAAAGTGCTGTATCCAAAACTAAAAGCCTCCGGACTGAAAACAATCATTTCCGCATGCGACGAAACAGCTGTGGGTCAGCAGACAGCAGACGTGAAACATTTTAAGAAAGATGGTTCGCTCGGCTTTGTAGGTCAGATTAATACACACACTTATCAAGGAAGCGTCCAGGATTGCTGCAACATAAGCGCCCTTTGCGCAGCTGAAGGGATTCCATTATGGATGAGCGAAGTCGGCTCGGGAGGAAGCGGCATCCAGGGCAATCTTAATATGGCTATCCGCCTTATCAGGGATATGCGTTATATCGAACCTCTCGTATGGTGTGACTGGCAATATGTAGAGGAAGCAAACGACCAATGGTGTATGCTACAGGGAAGCTTTGCAAAAGCAGATGTGCGTCGCGTCAACAACTATTATGTACGCCAGCATTTCACAAAGTTCATAAAACCGGGGTACACAATATTGACCTCTACCAACGACAATACATTAGCAGCTACCAATCCTGAAGGAAATGAATTAGTCTTAGTTGTAGTAAATCCTGATGCAGTCAACAATAAATATACCGTTGACCTTGGTCTTTATGATAATATAGGACTTCCTGTCACAGCCATAAAAAGTCAAGACAAAAAATACGATCAGGACATAGCTTTTGAAATAAAGGACAGTTATCTATCATTCGACCTTGAAGGACTGACAATTGCTACATTTGTAATTCCGGTAGAGAGTTCACTTTCAAGCGAACTTATCGACGGAGGAGAGTACTACATCCTGCCTCGACGTTCGGCAACAGATGTCGTCACAGCTACAGACGGGGCTGTCAGCCTGCAACCGGCTACGATGGACGACAATCAGATATGGAGAGTATCAATCAATGATGGGAAAGTAAAATTCACCAATAGGAGCAATGAGACTCTTAACTATGAGAGCGGATATGCATTGTCTTGCTCAACAAAGCCTTCCGGCTCGGAAGAATTTACTTTGACATCTGTCGGGCAACAGTATTTCAAGATAGAAACCAACGGAAAGGCCTTTGACTTGGAAGGGGACAACAGCAGTTCCGGCACTAAGGTAGGCATGTGGAATTACGGCACCGACCCGACAAGCGCGACCCACCGCCAATGGAGATTTCTCCCCATTGCCAAGCGCAGCAATATCACTCCCGGGGGAACTGAAAGTGTCGGCACTATTTCTAATTCGGACATTCGTATCGAAACCGGCAAAAATATGATTCAATTGTCCGCACCGAAGTCCGGGAAAGTTGTTGTGGCATCTGTAGACGGGAAGGTACTCTATACTGCAATAACTGATCAAGCCATAGTGGAGCTTCCAAGCGGCGTCTATGCAGTCTCATACACAAGCCCATCAGAACGAACTTCACAACTTGTATACGTCCCATAAATTGCTTGAGCTTTCAAATATTTTCAGCAAATTTTTGCGAGTTTCTGAAAAAATTTGTAATTTTGCAGTCGAAATGAGACCGATTATGCAACATATAAGAAAACATTATATGGCAGACATGCCGTAAGGGATACGCACCCCGAAAGGGGATGCGTATTTTTTTTGCAAAATTGGCAGTATTTCAATTAGTTTAAGTTAAACATCAAGAATTAATAAGGCCATGCTCTATCACAAATTGCCCGCAGAAAATATGCCACGTCATTATATCCTCAGCGATTGTATTTGGGTTGACAAAGATGGTGTCGCCGAAGGCACTTCCATCGAGGTCATCGACGGAAAAATCGTAAGAATCAAACGAGGAGGATACATTTCTCCCGAGAATATGGCAACTTTAGAATACATCATGCGTG
Organism: uncultured Porphyromonadaceae bacterium; assembly: GCA_947176355.1. Taxonomy (GTDB): domain Bacteria; phylum Bacteroidota; class Bacteroidia; order Bacteroidales; family Muribaculaceae; genus Lepagella. The sequence continues at coordinate 8,890 of CAMWQY010000053.1, read as the reverse complement.
GAAAACTCGTCACTTACGGACTATGCGATGTCCATGTCCATCTTCGCCAACCTGGTTTTGAAGCAAAGGAAACCATCGCAACCGGAACGACAGCCGCAATGATGGGTGGCTACACAGCTGTCTGCGCAATGCCTAACCTCAACCCCACCCCGGACTCAGTAGAGCATATCGGCGAGGAACTTAAGTATATCAAAGATGATGCGGCTATCAAAGTATACCCTTACGCAGCCATAACTGTCGACCGCAAAGGGCGACAACTCGTAGACATGGAAGCCCTTCGTGAATACGCAATAGCTTTCTCCGACGACGGCAGCGGGGTGCAAAGCGACGAAATGATGCGTAAAGCAATGGAAGAGGCAGCTCGCCTCGACGTCATAATCGCCGCACATTGCGAAGTCAACGACCTTCTCAAGGGTGGCTACATACACGATGGCGAATACTGCAAAGCTAACGGACACAAAGGCATTTGCTCCGAAAGCGAATGGGAACAGATAGCCCGCGACCTGAAGCTTGCGGAAGAGACAGGTTGCCGCTACCATGTCTGTCACATATCTACTAAGGAAAGCGTAGAAATTATCCGCGAAGCAAAGAAACGTGGCGTCAAGGTCACTTGCGAGACCGGTCCTCATTATCTCGTCTTCTGCGATGAAGACCTCAAGGATGAAGGGAGATTCAAGATGAATCCCCCTATTAGAAGCAAAGAAGACAGAGCCGCCCTTATAGAAGGAATCAAAGATGGCACCATCGACTGCATAGCTACCGACCACGCCCCTCACACAGCTGAAGAAAAGAGCCGCGGACTGAAAGGAAGCGCAATGGGAGTAGTCGGACTCGAGACAGCATTCGGAGTCTGCTACACTCACCTCGTAAAGACAGGTATCATCAGTATGCAACGCCTCGTGGATCTAATGTGTCTAAACCCCCGACGCATATTCGGACTGGAAGTGGAAGGGGAAGCCAACCTTGCCATATTCGACCTCGACAAAAAATGGACTGTGGATCCAAACGAATTCGCTTCAATGGGGAAAGCCACTCCATTCGAAGGTATGCAACTCTACGGGCAACCGGAAAGATTAATATTCGAAGGCAAACTAATCGATTTGATATATCAAGGATAAATCTTAACTATCAACGATTAACTATCAACGATCAACGATCAAAACGATTATAGTTTCTACAGACAACATAAAATGAAAGACGCAGACGTAAAACTTGTATTGGAAAACGGACTCGAGTTTCCGGGGCAAAGTTGCGGTGCCCGCCGTAGCATCGTAGGGGAAGTCGTCTTCAACACTTCCATGGTGGGCTATCAGGAAATTCTTTCCGATCCTTCCTATACCAACCAGATTGTAGTGATGACGTATCCCCTTATAGGCAACTACGGAATCACAGACGATGACTTTGAAACTAAAGCTCCTACAATAGGAGGAATGGTGATGCGCGAATGCTGTGAATCTCCTTCCAACTTCCGCTACACAAAGACAATGACAGAGACACTTGAGGAGGCCAATATCCCGGCTATAAGCGGCATCGACACGCGCCGGCTTGCTCGTATCATCCGCGATGAGGGATGTATGCGCGCAGCGATAGTTCCGGTAGACACACCGACAGAGGAAGCTCTTAAACTGATAGCAGACACACCGGTAGACAAGAAGGTAGTGGCAAAGGTCAGTTGCAAGAAACGTTGGTTCTCACGCACACCCAACCAGAAATTCAACGTCGTAGCCATCGACTGTGGCATCAAGTACAACATCATCCGCTCACTCAACAAGCGAGGATGCAACGTCATCATTGTTCCCTACAATATGGATGCTGAGCAGATAATGGCTTTTAAACCGGATGGCATCTTCATCTCAAACGGTCCGGGCGACCCGGAAGATGTGCCGGAAGTTAAGAATCTCGTGAAGAGACTTCGCGGCAAACTCCCAATCTTCGGTATCTGTCTTGGACATCAGATAATATCCTTAGCTTTCGGAGCAAAGACCTATAAACTGAAATTCGGTCATCGCGGAGCCAATCATCCGGTAAAGAACATGCTGACAGGCAAAATAGAGATTACATCTCAAAATCATAACTACGCCGTAAGGCCTGAGAGCATACGCGACACCGATCTGGAGATCACCCATCTCAATCTTCTTGACGGGACTGTAGAAGGAGTGAGAAACAAAGAGGAACACATATTTTCAGTTCAGTATCATCCGGAGAGCGCCCCGGGTCCGCAAGACAGCGGTTATCTCTTCGATATCTTTATCCAAGAAATGGAAGCTCACATGAAAGAAACAGAGGCTAAGAAGCAAGGGAAGGAGGTAAAAAATGCCTAAGAGAAAAGATATAAAGAAAGTGATGGTGATCGGTTCAGGGCCCATCATCATCGGACAGGCTGCGGAATTTGACTATGCCGGCACCCAAGCGTGTCTTGCTCTCAAGGAAGAGGGATATGAAGTGATCCTCGTCAATTCCAATCCAGCCACAATCATGACCGACACCGGCATAGCCGACAAAGTCTACATGGAACCTTTGAAGCTGGAATATGTAGCAAAGATCATACGTTTCGAACGCCCAGATGCCATCGTCCCGGGACTCGGCGGCCAGACAGGACTCAACCTCGCAGTGCAACTCGCAAAAAAAGGAATCCTCGACGAATGCGGAGTAGAAATACTCGGCACATCCTTCAAAAGCATCGAGCAGGCTGAAGACAGAGAATTATTTAAGGAGCTTTGCCTTAGTCTTGGAGAACCGGTGCTTCCTTCAGAAATAGTCAACAGCATAGATGAAGGCGTAAAAGTTGCAGAAAAAATCGGATATCCGGTAGTGCTTCGCCCGGCTTTCACCCTTGGAGGCACAGGAGGTGGGTTTGCAGACAATGAAGATGAGCTGAAAGAACTTATGCGCAATGCGCTTGCTCTCTCTCCGGTGCATCAGGTTCTGGTAGAAAAATCCATAAAAGGATATAAGGAAATCGAGTATGAAGTGATGCGCGACAGCAATGACACAGCACTCGCCATTTGCAACATGGAAAATGTAGACCCTGTCGGCGTCCATACCGGAGATTCTGTTGTAGTTGCTCCAAGCCAGACTCTCACCAACAAAGAATATCAGCTTCTCCGAGACTCTGCACTACGTCTTATACGAGCTCTGGAAATAGAAGGAGGATGCAACGTACAGTTTGCGCTTGATCCACTCTCCTTCAACTACTATATCATTGAGGTAAATCCTCGCGTCTCCCGAAGTTCGGCATTAGCTTCAAAAGCGACCGGATATCCAATTGCCCGCGTCAGTGCGAAAATTGCCGTCGGAATGACTCTCGATGAGATTCAGATAGCCAATACCCCTGCAAGTTTCGAGCCTGCTCTTGACTATGTAGTCACTAAGATAGCACGATTCCCCTTCGATAAATTCAGCGAAGCTTCTAATTTACTTGGGACCCAGATGAAGGCAACCGGAGAGATAATGAGCGTAGGAAGGACTTTCGAGGAATCGCTACTTAAAGGGATACGCTCTCTCGAGACAGGAGTAGACCATCTTTACTCAAAGAAATTTGAGGAGATGCCGACAGAAGAAATCCTCGATTACATCAAAGAGGGGCGTGATGACCGACTTTTGGCAATCGCTCAATTGCTTCGCAGAAAGATTGCCCTTTGGCATATCTACGACCGGACCGGAATAGACCTATTCTTCCTTGAAAAACTTAACAATATCATAAAGATGGAATGGGAAATCCGTGATGCCGAGACCCTTGATGCATCACTGCTCAGAGAGGCGAAACGGATGGGCTTCAGCGACAGATATATTGCCAAACTCCGCAACCGCTCGGAGACAGACATCTGCGAAATGAGGGAATCTCTCGGTATCATTCCTGTCTATAAGATGATTGATACTTGCTCAGGTGAGTTTGATTCTTACGTGCCATATTTCTATTCTACATACGAGGATGAGAACGAATCAATAGTCAGCGACCGCAAAAAAATCCTTGTGCTTGGAAGCGGCCCTATCCGAATAGGTCAGGGGGTAGAATTTGACTATTCAACTGTACATGCCATCCAGACTATCCGCGAGCAAGGTTACGAAGCCATTATAATAAACAATAATCCGGAAACTGTATCGACAGACTATAGCATCTCCGACAAACTCTATTTCGAGCCTCTGACGGTAGAAGATGTGATGAATGTCGTAAATCTCGAAAAGCCGGAGGGTGTAGTGGTGACACTTGGCGGACAAACAGCCATCAATCTTGCCGCTCCGCTTGCAGAAAGAGGTGTAAATATAATAGGCACAGGGCTTGAAGCTATCGACCGCGCAGAAGACCGCAAGCATTTCGAGCGCATTATGCGTGAGACAGGAATACCTCAACCTGATGCCGAGGCTGTCACTGACATAGAAAGCGGAGTCAAAGCTGCTGAAAGAATAGGTTATCCGGTTTTGGTGCGCCCCAGTTTCGTACTTGGCGGACGCGCCATGCAGATTGTAGGCAATGAGCAGGCGCTTCGTCATTATCTTCAGAATGCCGTAGATATTTCCGACAACAGCCCCGTGCTCGTAGATAAATACATCATGGGCAAGGAGCTTGAAGTGGATGCAATATGCGATGGGACCGACGTGCTGATACCCGGCATTATGGAGCATGTAGAGAAGACGGGAATTCACTCAGGCGACTCCATATCTGTCTACCCTACTTTCAGCGTAAGTGACAAAGTAAGGGAAACAATTGTAGATTACACCGTACGCTTGGGTAAAGCGATCGGAATAGTAGGACTCTACAACATACAATTTATAGTAGACAAAAATGACAATGTATATGTGATCGAGGTGAATCCACGCAGCTCACGTACAGTTCCTTTCCTCTCCAAGTCTACCGGTGTTCCGATGGCAAAGATAGCTTCTAAGGTAATGCTTGGAGAAAGCTTGAAGAGCCAAGGCTACGACATGACTCTATATCCCGACCGCAAGAGATGGTTTGTAAAGACTCCGGCATTCTCATTCTCCAAGATCAAGGGAGTAGACTCATATCTCTCTCCTGAAATGAAATCCACAGGAGAAGCCATAGGCTACGACGATATGCTTACGCGAGCTCTATACAAGTCACTACAAGCATCCGGAATGCAAGTGCTCAACTACGGCACACTGTTCGTGACCGTATCTGATGCAGATAAAGAGAAGGCTCTTCCTTTGATCCAACGTTTCTACGATCTCGGTTTCAATGTGGAGGCTACAAGAGGCACATCCAAATTTCTTAAAGATCACGGAATTCGTTGCCGCACATTGGGTAAGTTTAGCGAAGGGAGCAATGACATAGAAAGATCGTTGCGTCAGGGGCATGTCAGCTACGTCATCAACACAATTGACGTAAACCAACACAACACACGCCTTGACGGCTATGACATCCGACGCATTGCCATTGAAAACAATGTGACCATCTTCACAGCTCTCGAAACTGTAAGGGTACTTCTCGATGTGCTTGAAGAAATTACGATGGGAGTATCCACTATCGATGCCGAATATGGCAGGAAAGGGAACGGAATGATCAGTCGATAATTGAGAATTTAGAATTTTGAATTTAGAATTTTGAATTTAGAATTGAGAATTTTGAATTTAGAATTTAGAATTGAGAATTTTTTCATCATACTTGTAGGGGCGTGAGAAATTCTTGTGGATATATTTGGATTTTCGACCGACATTAGCTAATTTTGGGGAAGATTTGAAAAAGATATGAAATTTGAAATAACAAGCATAACAAGACTTACGGAGACAGTCTTCGAAATGACTCTTCGTGGCGACTGCTCGGCATTCACAATGCCGGGGCAATTCGTGGAAATCTCTATTCCGGGACTATATCTGCGACGTCCAATTTCAGTATGCGATATAGAAGGGAATCGGCTGACATTGGTCTTCAAGACAGTAGGGAAAGGGACTGATGCAATGGCAGAAATGTCGCCCGGCATGGAGCTTGATCTACTGACCGGACTGGGCAAAGGATTTGATACTTCGCGGTGTAAAGAAACGGCTCTTCTTGCAGGAGGGGGAGTAGGAGTACCACCACTTTATCTTCTTGCCCGAAAGCTTATTGCGAATGGGAAGAAAGTAAAAGTTGCTCTTGGATTCAATACTGCTGATGAAATCTTCTATGCTGATAATTTTCGCAATCTCGGAGCAGAAGTTCAAGTATCTACTGTAGATGGTTCAGCCGGTGTAAAAGGATTCGTGACCGATGCCATACGCCAGCATGAAATGCAAGGATTTGATTTCTGGTATGCGTGCGGACCACTCCCAATGCTGACGGCTCTTGGCAGAGAACTTGACTGCGAAATCGGAGAAGTCAGCATGGAAGAGCGTATGGGATGCGGCTTCGGAGCATGCATGGGATGCACGATAGCAACGCCATGGGGTCCGAAACGTGTCTGCAAGGATGGACCGGTATTCGATGCAATACTGATGAAAGACTTCAAAGGTAACGGCACTCCGGCTCCTACCCTACCACGTGATAGAAAACTTGAAGGGGAACCAAAAATTGAAACAGAACTTTGCGGATTCAATCTTAAAAATCCAATAGTCCCTGCCAGCGGCACATTCGGGTTCGGACAAGAATTTGCTGACATCTATGACATCAACATACTTGGAGGAATTTCCATAAAGGGAACCACACTTAATTCACGCTTCGGAAATATCACTCCAAGAATAGCCGAGACACCAGACGGAATGATCAACAGTGTCGGTCTCCAAAATCCGGGAGCAGATACAGTCTATGGACATGAAGTGCCTGAATTACGAAAAATATATTCAGGATGTGTCATAGCCAATGTCAGCGGTTTCTCGATCGAAGAGTATGTCGAAGCATGCAAGAAGGCTGATGCTTGCGAGGGTGTTGACATCATAGAAGTCAATGTAAGTTGTCCTAACGTACACAACGGAGGTATGGCTTTCGGCACATCTGCCGAACAAGCGGCTGAAGTGACACGAGCTGTCAAGGGGGCTGTCAAAAAACCTGTCTTCATCAAACTTTCACCTAATGTAACAGACATAGTATCTATAGCAAAAGCTTGTGAAGAAGCGGGAGCAGACGGATTGACACTCATCAACACACTTCTTGGAATGCGCATCAATATCAACACCGGAAGCCCTGTCATAGCAAACAGAATGGGAGGATTCTCCGGACCTGCAGTATTCCCGGTAGCCGTCAGAATGGTCTATCAAGTGGCGCAGTCTGTCGGCATCCCGGTGATGGGCTGCGGTGGAGTCTCAAGTGCAGAGGATGTAGTGGAAATGATGATGGCAGGAGCTACTGCAGTCCAAATTGGCTCGGCAAATCTTGTAGACCCATTAGCTTGCAAGAAAATTGCAGAAGGACTGCCGAGCGTATTGAAAAAACTTAAAATAAACAATATTAAAGATATAATTGGAATATCATGGCGAAAGATGTGATCATAGCGTGCGACTTCCCTTCAATGGAAGCGACACTTGAATTTCTTGACCGTTTTGGTGATACCAAACCATACGTCAAGATTGGCATGGAGCTTTTCTATGCTGCCGGCCCTGCAATCATCAAGGAGATAAAGAAAAGAGGACACAAGATATTTCTCGACCTCAAGCTCTGCGACATTCCAAATACAGTAAAGAGTGCAATGTCAGTACTCTCCCATCTGGATGTAGATATGACCAACCTACATGCGTTCGGAGGCCATAAAATGATGGAAGCTGCCATCGAAGGCCTGACCCGTCCGGATGGAACCCGCCCATTGCTCATAGCAGTGACAATGCTTACTTCTACCAGCAAAGAACTTATGAATGAAGACCTCCTGATACCCGGAGAAGTGGATGCTGTAGTGGCAAGCTATGCAAAAAATGCACAAATGTCAGGTCTTGACGGAGTAGTATGTTCTCCACGCGAAGCATCAATCGTGAAGATCGCTTGTGGCGACAAGTTCGTGACTGTCACACCGGGTATCCGCTTTGCAGACTCTGCAGCTGACGATCAAGTGCGTGTCATGACTCCGGCGAAAGCACGTGAAATCGGATCAGACTATATTGTAGTGGGACGTCCGATCACCAAAGCCGAAGATCCTCTCGCCGCATACAAGCGTTGCTGTGAGGAATTCCTTCACACTAATGCATAATTCATAATGCATAATGCAAAATTAGCTACGCAATTTAAATGACCATCAACTAAAATTAAAATCATTCATATTGCAAAACATGAAAATAATTATGCATTATGAATTATGAATTAAAATGACCATCAAATGAAAATAAACATTCATATTGCCTGTGCATGAAAATAATTATGCATTAAGCATTATGAATTATGAATTGGATAAAATATGGAAAAGAAAATAGCTAAAGATCTTCTGAGTGTCGGTGCAGTATTCCTGCGCCCTGAAGAACTCTTCACATGGGCATCCGGCATCAAAAGCCCAATGTATTGTGACAATCGTCTTACTCTCTCTTACCCTGAAGTTCGCAAAGACATCGAAGAAGGCCTTGCAGAACTGATCACAAAATATTACCCTGAGGCTGAATCTCTTATGGGCACGTCAACAGCCGGCATTGCACATGCAGCCATAACTGCCTGGCTTCTCAATAAGCCTATGGGCTATGTGCGCGGAGGTGCAAAAGATCATGGCCGTGGCAATCGCATTGAAGGCAAGTGCGAACCCGGAACTAAGGTAGTAGTAGTTGAAGACCTCATATCCACGGGAGGTAGCTGTATCGAAGTAGTTGAAGCTCTGCGCGAAGAGGGAGCCGAAGTGCTCGGAATAGTATCTATCTTCACATACGGAATGAAGAAAGCTACAGATCGCTTGGCAGCAGCTAACGTCACCAATCATTCACTCTCAAATCTCGACACACTTGTAGAAGTGGCTGCAGAAGAAGGCTACATTGATCCAATTTGGAAAAA
>CAMWQY010000052.1 GCA_947176355.1 uncultured Porphyromonadaceae bacterium | reverse complement strand
AATAAAGATATGGGATTTTATACGAGTGAGATAATGAAGGGGGCGCCTGAGACGTTTAAGACTGAAACGCAGAGAATGATCTATGATGCCCTTGATAAAGTCGGAATTGATTACATCCGGATTGAGAGCGATCCCGGCATTTCGATGGATGATTGCCTCAATATTGATAAAGCTTTTGGGATTGACACCGTCAAGACGATACTTCTGACCAACAGGCAGAAGAATAAATTTTGGCTATACGTGACACATGCCCGCAAACCTTTCATCACAAAGGAGTTTGGGGCATCTCTGCAAATACCAAGGGTGTCATTTGCCGACGAGGCATTGATGATGGAAATACTTGGCACAGAACATGGGGCTGCGACTCCTTTCGGTCTTCTTAGGGAGGAGGCTAAGGATGTGGCATTTGTGATGGACAGAGATGTCGCCGCAAGGGATAGCATTGTCATTACAGACGGGCATGCATGCGGATTTATTGCAATCAAGAATGAAGATCTTTTCCGATTGCTGGGAAAGAATCCAATTCTTATTGAGAATCCGGCTGAAATAAACAGCTAAGCGACTAATAGGGTCCTTCGCTAAAATGCAAAATTTGAGGATAAATTGAATTTCTTTTGCAGAATGAAATTTTTTTTTGTAATTTTGCAGACGAAATAACAACGACTCAGGTAAAAGAAATAAATGAAGGTAAAGAAATTTGGCGGAACTTCAGTAGGAAGCGCCGAAAGAATCAAAAATGTCGGGAAACTAATATCCGGCTGTAAAAAAGACATTATAGTGCTCTCAGCGATGAGTGGCACCACCAATTCCTTGCTTGAAATTTCCTCTGCCATAAAGGACAGCGACCAGGCTCGAGCTATTGAACTCATTGATTTGCTTAGAGAAAAATATGCTGTCACAATCAATGACTTATATAAGACGGCTGACTACAAAGCAAAAGCTACGGAAGCGATAGAAGAGATCTTTGATGAATTGAAAGAGCTTTCAAAAAAGCCATATAGCCAGCAACTGGAGAAAGAAATAGTAGCAAAGGGAGAAATGATGTCGACTAATCTGATGAACCTTCATCTTCATGAGGAAGGCATCAATTCAGTTCTTCTTCCTGCCCTTGATTTTATCAAGATTGACAAGCATGGTGAGCCAATCGAAGAGTTCATTAAAGAAGAAGCAACCAAATCAATAGCATCTTATCCTGAAGCAGACCTATATATCACCCAGGGATTCATCTGCCGCAACGAAGATGGAGAAATCGACAATCTTCAGCGTGGTGGCAGCGACTACACTGCATCATTGATAGGAGCAGTGTTGGGAGCCGACGAAATAGAGATATGGACCGACATAGACGGAATGCACAACAATGACCCCCGCTTCGTGGAAGAGACGCGTCCCGTACACAACCTTCATTTTGAGGAGGCAGCAGAATTAGCTTACTTCGGAGCAAAAATCCTTCATCCCACATGCATTCTCCCGGCGAGAGAGCATAATGTGCCGGTAAGACTTCTCAACACAATGGACCCGTCGGCAGAAGGGACCTTGATAGAGAATAATCTTGAGAAGAATGCCATCAAGGCTGTTGCAGCCAAAGATAACATCACTGCAATAAAGATCAAATCCGGAAGAATGCTCCTTGCATACGGATTCTTGAAAAAAGTGTTTGAAATATTCGAGAAGTATGAGACATCCATCGACATGATCACGACTTCAGAAGTAGGCGTCTCTCTGACCATCGACAATGAGAAAAATCTTCCTAAGATAGAGGAAGAATTAGGGAAACTTGGTTCGGTGACGATAGATCGCGACATGGTCATAATCTGCGTGGTAGGAGATCTTGAATGGACCAACAAGGGATTTGAGGCGGCCGCATTGGAAGCTCTCAGAAATGTGCCGGTACGCATGATTTCATACGGCGGAAGCAACTACAACATATCTTTCCTTGTAAGAAAAGAAGACAAGATCAAAGCTTTGAGATTGCTGTCTTATCATCTTTTCTAATTGAGAATTTAGAATTATATTGACAATGGATACAAGGATATTCGAGGGGGTTAAGACTCCTTTCTATTATTATGATAAGGAACTGCTTGAGCGTACACTCGACGCTATTGAAGCGTGTACAGCAGGGACGCCGATGAAAGTGCACTATGCCATCAAGGCGAATTCCGAGCCGGAGATATTGCGTATTATCTCGAGGAGGGGATTTGGAGCAGACTGCGTGAGCGGCAATGAAATCAAAGCAGCTATAGATTGTGGGTTCAGACCTGAGAACATATATTATGCAGGGGTAGGAAAAACAGACGATGAGATCCTAACAGGAATTGACCTCGGCATAGGATGCTTCAATATCGAATCTATTGAGGAAATTGGAATACTCTCTGACCTTGCTGCCCAGCGAGGGAAGAAAGTAACAGTAGCACTTCGCGTAAATCCAAACATCGACGCCCATACTCATGAATACATCACTACCGGACTTAAGGAAAATAAGTTTGGCATAGATATGAGGGTACTCGACGAGGGAATAAAAAAGGTGAAGGAATCGGAATACCTTGATTTAGGAGGACTTCATTTCCACATTGGCTCTCAAATCACAATAAGCGAGCCTTTCAAAATACTCTGCGAAAGGATAAACGATCTCAAGACGAAATATAAGCTGGAGGGGATAGAATTCAGATTCTTCAATGTAGGAGGGGGACTTGGAATCGACTACGACAATCCGGACGAGAATCCAATACCGGACTTTGCATCTTATTTCGATACCATACTTTCAAATCTCCATCTTGATCCGGGCCAGGAAGTGCATTGTGAACTTGGAAGAGCGATAGTGGCGCAATGCGGGTCGCTGATAAGCAAGGTGGTGCTTGTGAAAAAGGGACTTGAGAAAAATTTTGTCATAATTGATGCGGGCATGTCAGACTTAATACGTCCTGCATTATATGGAGCCCATCATAAAATTGAAAATATCAGTGCAGCAGGCGAGACAGCCGATATAGTTTATGATGTAGTAGGGCCCGTATGCGAATCGAGCGACGTATTCGGCAAGGATGAATTGCTTCCGGACACTAAGCGCGGCGACCTTATTGCACTACGAAGCGCAGGAGCATACGGCTCGGCAATGTCAAGTCGCTACAATATGCGTGAACTTCCCGGTCACCTCATCAGATGACGTCTATTCCCGACTCTTTTATTAGAGTTCGGGAATTTTTTTGCAGAATCTTCAATAAATTTTGCGTATTTGAGTAAAAAGAATTAATTTTGAAAAAAATTTCATATTCCATCAACGAAAGATGAAAAAAGTATTGCTACTCGGCTCGGGAGCCCTCAAGATAGGACAGGCGGGCGAATTTGACTATTCAGGCTCACAGGCGCTCAAAGCGCTACGTGAAGAAGGTATCGAATCAGTATTGATCAATCCGAACATTGCCACAATCCAGACATCGGAAGGCGTTGCGGATAAGGTCTATTTCCTTCCTATTACCCCACAATTCGTAGAAGAAGTAATCAAGAAAGAGCGACCGGACGGCATCCTGCTTGCATTCGGCGGACAGACAGCTCTCAACTGCGGCACTCAGCTTTATCTTGACGGAACCCTTGAGAAATACGGAGTGAAAGTACTCGGCACTTCAGTCGAAGCCATCATGATCACAGAAGACAGGGATCTCTTCGTGAAAAAACTTGACGAAATCGACATTAAGACCCCGGTTTCGCAGGCAGTGGAGAATCTTGAAGACGCCATAGCTGTAGCTCACAGAATCGGGTATCCTGTGATGGTGCGTTCGGGCTATGCACTCGGAGGCCTGGGCTCAGGCATCTGCAACAATGACGAAGAATTCATCAAACATTGCGAAAGCGCCCTCGCCTACTCTCGCCAAATTCTCGTAGAAGAATCACTCAAGGGTTGGAAAGAAATTGAGTTTGAAGTGATCCGCGACAAGAATGACCTATGCTTCACAGTAGTACCGATGGAGAACTTCGACCCACTTGGCATCCACACCGGTGAAAGTATCGTAGTTGCTCCCATCGTATCTCTCAAGCCAGAGCAGATCAAGATGCTTGAGGATATAGCAACAAAGGTGGTGCGTCACATCGGCATAGTAGGCGAATGCAATATCCAGTATGCCTTCAACGCAGAGACTAACGACTATAGAATCATCGAGATCAATGCGCGCCTAAGCCGCTCATCAGCATTGGCATCAAAAGCATCCGGATATCCATTGGCATTCGTAGCAGCGAAGCTTGCATTAGGCTATACCTTAGACCAAATCGGAGAGCCCGGCACACCTAATTCAGCTGCCAAAGCCCCATCGGTAGACTATATGATTGTAAAGATTCCTCGTTGGGACCTTTCTAAATTCGTCGGAGTAGACCGAGAAATCGGCAGCTCCATGAAATCAGTGGGAGAAATCATGTCGATAGGCAAGTCGTTTGAGGAAATCATGCAGAAAGGTCTCCGTATGATCGGCCAGGGCATGCATGGCTTTGTAGGCAACAACGACTTCCATGTAGACGACCTTGAACATGCCCTCACCCACCCGACCGATTCACGTATATTTGCCATAGCACAGGCGCTCGAAGAAGGATATTCACCTGAAAAAGTAGCTGATTTGACAAAGATCGATATATGGTTTATCGATCGACTCAATAATATCGTAAAATTCGCCAATAAACTCAAAGAGCGAGGAGGCAGCATAGCCGATCTTGATCGTGAAACCTTGCTTGAAGCAAAGAAACTTGGATTCTCGGACTTCCAGATTGCACGACTTGTGGAAAATCCTTCAGGCAACATGGAGGCAGAGATGCTGAAAGTAAGAAACCGCAGAAAGGAACTGAACGTCACTCCATTTGTGCGCCGAATCAATACAGTGGCTTCAGAATATCCGGAACTGACAAACTATCTCTACGTCACATACGGAGCCACTGAGAATTCCATCCCATACGAATTTAATGCCCGCAACAACATCATCGTTCTGGGTTCAGGTGCTTACCGTATCGGCAGCTCAGTGGAGTTTGACTGGTGTTCAGTGAATGCTGCTACCACATGCCGCAAGCTTGGATACAAGGCAGTCATGATCAACTACAATCCGGAGACTGTATCGACAGACTACGACATGTGTGACCGTCTATACTTCGATGAGCTTAGCTTCGAGAGAGTGATGGATATCATCGACCTTGAAACTCCGTATGGTGTGATTGTCAGCGTTGGAGGACAGATACCAAACAACTTGGCTATGAAGCTTTATAGAAGCCATGTCCCGGTGCTCGGTACTTCTCCAATCTCCATCGACAGGGCAGAAAACCGCCACAAATTTTCAGCTATGCTCGATCAGCTTGGCATCGACCAGCCAAGATGGAAGGAACTTACCACTGAAGAAGAAATCCATAAGTTTGTAGAGGAAGTGGGATTCCCCGTGCTTATCCGCCCGAGCTACGTACTCTCCGGAGCTGCCATGAACGTATGCTACGACTACGAACAGATGCATGAATTCCTAGGACAGGCAACTAAGGTATCAAAGGAATATCCTGTCGTGATATCTGAATTCTTGGAGAACACAAAGGAAATCGAATTTGATGCAGTGGCAAGAAACGGCAAGATAGTGGAATACGCAATTTCTGAACACGTAGAATATGCGGGAGTCCACTCAGGCGACGCAACCCTTGTCTTCCCTGCTCAGCGAATCTATATGACAACTGCACGACGCATCAAACGCATCAGCGCGCAAATTGCTGAAGCTCTCAACATATCAGGTCCGTTCAACATTCAATATCTTGCAAAGGACAACTATGTGAAAGTGATTGAGTGTAACCTCCGCGCATCACGTTCGTTCCCGTTCGTCAGCAAGGTTCTCAAGAAGAACTTCATCGACACAGCTACTCGCATCATGCTTGGAGAAAAGCCTGCAGTAATAGACACATCTACATTCGACATCAACTATATCGGAGTAAAGGCATCTCAGTTCTCATTTGCACGTCTGCATAAAGCTGACCCAGTGCTTGGCGTAGACATGTCTTCAACGGGTGAAGTAGGATGTCTTGGTAAAGACTTCGACGAAGCTCTTCTCAACGCGCTGATCTCAGTAGGACACCATGTACCGGAAAAGGGAGTGCTCGTAAGTTCAGGAGATCCCAAGGCAAAAGTCAATATGCTCGAGGCTTGCCGTCTGCTTCAGAGCAAGAATATTCCAATATATGCCACTCCGGGCACATATATCTACTTGATGCAGAATGGTGTGAAAGCTACTCAGGTATGTTGGCCAGATGAAGAAGGAATCTCAGTGCTCGACGTGATAGCCGACCACAAGGTAGACTTAGTCATCAATATACCGAAGAACCATACAAAACGAGAATTGACAAACGGCTACAAAATACGCCGAGCAGCAATCGACCATAACATACCTCTGATGACCAATGCGCGCTTAGCGCTGGCTTTCATAAAGGCGTTTGTAGCGCGTCCGGTAGAAAGCATCGGCATCACTGCATGGCAGGAGTATTGAGATTAAATAAGAGTTTAATCGTTTAGGTGTTTATTTATTTAATCTCTTAATACACAACAAATTGCAATAAGCTTTATATAGAATAAGGACCTCCGAAGCATCGGGGGTCTTTATTTTTTACTTAAATTTAATAAATGATTTTTTGTGTAGATTATTTTTTTTTAGTAATTTTGTGACTGAAACGAGAAAATTCGAAAAAAATTAGTCAAGGAATAGAGTAATTTGGCTAAGAAATAATCAAAATAAATCGAATATTTACTCAAGAAATTCCCCTAAAACCTATATAAACGTATATACCTTAATACAAATACATTGGTTTGAGGTAGACCCCAAAACACAAAATATGATAGCATTTGATGAATTGATGTCGTGGGATGAAGATCGACTGCATAAAAGGGCAGAAGAAATTGGCATACCCAATCCTTCAACAATGGAAAAGCAGGATCTCGCATTTGAGATGATAGATAAAATGGCAGTAGACACAGCCAAAGAAGTTGCATCCCAGGTGGAAGAACGAAAGCGTAAAGGCTCAAAGAAAAAAGAAGCTACCACTACCACCGAAGTACAGGAAGAGCCAAAGAAAAGAGGTCGCAAACCGAAGGCAAAAGCATCAGAAATAAAGGTTGAGACTGAAGCAATAGAAGATAAAAAAGATTCTGAAAATAAAAAAGAATCCAAGAAAAATAAAAACGCCAACAAGAAGGCTGAAATCAAGGCTGACAATAACGCCAATACTGCTCCAAAAGTAGAAGAAGCACCTGCTCCCAAGAAAAGAGGAAGAAAGTCAAAAGCAGAGCTTGCTGCATTGCAAGCCCAGAAGGAAGCAGAGGATCAAGCAAAAGTTGATACTGAAACATCGGCCACAACTGTAACCCCGGAAACTCCAGAAACAAAAAAAACAGATACGCCCCAACCAAAGAAAAGGGGGAGAAAGCCGGGAGCAAAGAAAAATGCTAAGCAAAACGAAAATCTTCCTGCTGTAATAGAAACATCATCAAACCTGACTGCAGAGAATTTATCAGAAAAGCCGGAAACGGAATCTTCGGAAAATGCGGAAACAACCACAGCAGAAAATAATATTGATTCTGCTGCCAAAAAGGAAGAACCAAAACAAAAACAACAACAGAAACGTGATTTCCAGAATCATAAGAATGATGGCTTTGATTCATTCTTCGGAAAATCAAAAGGACGCACATTTAAGCCAAGAAACAGTCAAGATCAGCAGGAACCCAATATATTTGATCAGAGTGTTCCGGAGAGTGAGCCAGTGCCAGTTCAAGAAGTAGTGACTGCTGTTACTGACAACAATGCCCAAGTGGAACCACAGGCACCAATCATCATAGCCGAACCGGGTGCAAATTCACAATTTACCAAAGCCAACTTGATGCCCAATAATTTTGGCAATAATCAGGGTAACAAGCATCTTACAAAACGGCAGCGCGCATTGGAGCGCAAATTGATGCAACAACAGCGTCGCCAGATGATGCAGGCTGAGACTATGTTTGACTTCGACGGCATCCTGAATGCATACGGAGTGCTTGAAATAATGCCAGAAGGATTTGGATTCTTGAGATCAAGCGACTACAATTATCTTGCTTCTCCTGACGATGTGTACGTATCCCAAATACAAATCAAGGAATATGGATTGAAGTCTGGCGACGTAGTGGAATGTGCCATACGTCCGCCGCGAGAAGGAGAAAAATATTATCCTCTTTGCAAGGTATTGAGCATAAACGGTCTTGCTCCGGAAGTAGTACGCGATAGAATACCATTCGAACATCTTGTACCGCTTTTCCCGGACGAGAAATTCAATTTGACTGGAGGAAAGACAACTAATATATCAACTCGAGTTGTAGATATGTTTGCCCCTATCGGCAAAGGACAACGAGCACTTATTGTGGCTCCCCCAAAGACAGGTAAGACAATACTTCTCAAGGACATTGCAAATGCAATAGCAGAAAACCATCCTGAGACATATATCATCATGCTCCTGATAGATGAGCGACCCGAGGAAGTGACAGATATGGCCCGCAGTGTTAATGCGGAAGTGATAGCTTCCACATTTGATGAGCCTGCGGAGCGACACGTAAAGATTGCAGGAATAGTTCTTGAAAAGGCAAAACGACTCGTTGAGAGTGGACATGATGTAGTAATCATGCTTGACTCCATCACTCGCCTGGCACGAGCGTACAACACTGTAAGTCCGGCAAGTGGTAAGATTCTATCAGGTGGTGTCGATGCAAATGCACTTCAGAAACCGAAACGTTTCTTTGGTGCCGCTCGTAACATCGAACATGGAGGATCGCTGACCATCATCGCCACTGCCCTTACAGAGACATCAAGTAAAATGGACGAGGTGATTTTTGAGGAATTCAAGGGAACCGGCAACATGGAGCTTCAGCTTGACCGCAAGCTAAGCAACAAGCGAATCTTCCCGGCAGTAGATATCATTGCTTCTTCTACACGTAGAGACGATCTTCTGCTTAGCGAAGAAGTACTCAACCGCATGTGGGTGCTTCGTAATTTCCTCGGAGACATGACTTCGCTGGAAGCTATGGAGTTTATCAGAAAGAGAATGGAGCTGACTCGGACTAATGAGGAATTGCTTGTGACTATGGACAAGTGATAATTTTGAATAATTGAGAAATAATAGAGAATTTAGAATTGAGAATTTAGAATTGAGAATTAATTATATTTTTTTGCGATTGATATTTTGCATTTAAAATTATTCTTTCTCTTAATGATTCTTTTTATTCTTATTGATTCTTTTTATTCTTAATGATTCTTTTCTTAGAATTATATGGGCAGGACAGAGATTTTTCGGTCTTGCCCTTTATGAAATATATCGGATTTAATTATGAATAACAAGATACAGAAGACAAATGCTGCCCGTCTGCTTGACAAGATGAAAATAGAATATGAACTTGTGCCTTACGCATTTGACCCGGATGACTTAGCGGCAGAACATGTAGCTGAAGAACTTGGCGAACCAATAGAACAAGTGTTTAAGACACTCGTATTGCGTGGTGACAAGACAGGGCTCTTCGTCTGCGTTGTCGCCGGCAATAGGGAGGTAGATCTGAAGTTGGCAGCAAAGGTTTCCGGGAATAAGAAGGCTGAGATGCTTCCTCTGAAAGAACTTCTGCCAAATACAGGATATATCAGAGGAGGATGCACATCAATAGGGATGAAGAAGCATTATCCAACGTATTTCAGTGAAGAGATGCAGGAATTCGATGTGGTCTACGTCAGTGCCGGACAGCGAGGACTACAGCTGAAGCTCTCACCTCTCGACTTAGCAAAAGCAGCTCAGGCAACATTCGTAAAAATTACAGAAGACCCGGAAGCATGAATACATTTGGACGCAATTTAAGACTTACCACTTTTGGAGAAAGTCACGGAAAAGCCATGGGAGGCATCCTTGACGGTATGCCGGGGGGAATAAAGATCGATATGGATATTATCTTGCGCGAGACAGCAAGAAGACGTCCAGGTCAAAGTCATCTTGTAACTGCTCGAAATGAAAAGGACATTCCGGAACTATTGTCAGGACTAACAGATGATATGGTCACTCTTGGCACGCCCATAGGGTTCATCGTACGCAATACAGACCAGCGAAGTGGTGACTACGGAGAGATGGCACAACTTTATCGCCCCAACCATGCCGACTTCACATACGATATGCGCTATGGTCTTCATGAAGCACGTGGAGGAGGAAGAGCTTCTGCACGAGAAACACTAAACTGGGTCATCGGTGGAGCAATAGCTCGCCAACTTCCCTGTATGAAGAATGTATCCGTGCAAGCTAAGGTCATAACTATCGGTGGGGTAAGTGGAACTACTGAAGTACTTGCATCGGTTGTGGAGAATGCTATGAAAAGTGGCGATTCCGTAGGAGGAGTAGTGGAATGCATAATAGATGGTGTTCCATCCGGAATCGGAAACCCAGTTTTTGGCAAACTGCATGCACGTATGGCACAAGCTATGATGAGCATCAACGCAGCAAAAGGCTTTGAGTATGGCGATGGTTTTGCGGCTGCCGCAATGTATGGAACGGAACACGCCGACATATTTACATCAGAAGATGGGCGAATAAAAACCATTACAAATCATAGTGGAGGAATTCAGGGAGGAATTTCTAATGGAATGCCAATAACCTTCAGGGTAGCTTTCAAGCCGACCCCTACCCTTCTGCGTGATATTGAGACAGTAGACAAAGAGGGAAATGCAAGGATTTTGAAAGGAAAGGGGCGACATGACCCTTGTGTTGCTTTGAGGGCAGTGCCTGTCGTAGAGGCGATGGCTATGCTCGTGCTGGCGGATGAGATGCTTTCAATCAACTATTAACGACAAACTATTAACTATAAACTATTAATTATAAACTACTAACGATCTGACTAATGAATCCCTACTACAAGGATTTCAGCGAATATATGGGTGAGATATTTCCAGGTGTCAAGGTGCAGAAACTGTCAATTGATGCAGGATTTACCTGTCCTAACCGTGATGGAAGTATCGGAACGGGAGGGTGCATTTATTGCAATAATGCATCTTTTACCCCCGGATATTGCTCACCGAAAGATTCTGTAGAAACTCAGATTCTGAAGGGGAAGGAATTCTTTCGAAAGAAATATCCGGAGATGAAATATCTTGCATATTTCCAAAGCTATACAAATACATTTGGTAAGAGCGTCAAGATACTTGAGGAGATGTATAGGAATGCTATTGAAATAGAGGATGTAGTAGGGATTATCATTGGGACCCGACCTGATTGTATTCCAGATGATTTGGTAGGGGCATTATCAGAGATTAATAAGGAAAAGCCTGTCATAGTAGAGATTGGAGCAGAGACGTCAAAGGATGAAACGTTGCACCTGATCAACCGCAATCACACATGGAATGATGTAGAAGATGCGACGAAGAGGCTTAACGATCAAGGAATAAGAACAGGATTACATTTAATCGCAGGCTTGCCCGGAGAGAATAACGAAGATGTGCTTGCTTCAGTGAGAAAAGCTTGCCTGTTGCCTATAGATTCGATAAAGATGCATCAGCTTCAGGTAGTAAAAGGGACTCCATTATTATCAAAATGGGAAAAAGGAGAGATTGATGTAGTGCCATTTTCATTAAAGGACTATCTTGATTTATGCGTAAGAATTGTCAAGATGATACCAAGAAATATCTGTATTGAAAGATTTTTGGCATCTTCTCCACCGGAAATGGTAGTATCCCCAAAATGGGGACTTAAAAATTATCAATTCACCAATCTCTTGATGAATGAACTTCGCTGATCCGTTCCGGAATCAGGACTTGACAATGTTTTTAAAGACGTTTCATTTCTGCTTCTGATGCCACAGAACCTTTATATTTGCTTTTACGAGGCTGAAAATTGTAGATTATGTTCAGGGCTA
>CAMWQY010000051.1 GCA_947176355.1 uncultured Porphyromonadaceae bacterium | reverse complement strand
ATGATGGCCTTCTTCGGAAATAGCTTATTACCTATACTTTTACAAATTTTAACAATCAAAGAATCATACTCCTGCTGACACCCTCAATTTTCATTTTCTACCCCCTTTTGTGGCTGTTTGCGCAGACTTTTCTTTCTTAGATAGAAATGTAATATTAATTTTGCATTAAAACTTAAAACAGTTATGATGAAAAAATGCAGACTGATTCTTCTACTTGCGGGCTTATCAATGAGCTCAGCTTCACTGATAGCTCAAGATAAGATCTGGACTTTCGATGACTGCGTCGAATGGGCCACAACGAATAATACAGCTATACGACGAACCATGCTGAATATCAAGACAGCTCGTCAGGACTATCTATCTGCCAAAGATGCATGGCTTCCAACCGTAGCTTTCAACACCAACCAATCTCTGACAAATTATCCTTCTCCAGGTGTCGGACGTAATGGCAATTCATACGGAAGTACCTATAATATAGGTGCATCATGGACAGTATGGGAAGGAAATGTAAGGA
Source organism: uncultured Porphyromonadaceae bacterium (assembly GCA_947176355.1). GTDB lineage: Bacteria > Bacteroidota > Bacteroidia > Bacteroidales > Muribaculaceae > Lepagella. The sequence goes on along the minus strand of CAMWQY010000051.1, from coordinate 11,704 downwards.
AATACCGTCAGGAATCAGCCAAGATCCTTGAACAGCAACAAAATCTTGCAGGAGATGATGTGGTAAAAACTCTTAAACTCGGCATACTTGAGGCTTATCTCAACATAATGTATGCTGAAGAGACCGTTTCTATTGCTGAACAAACCTTGCAAGTCAGTACAGCTCAAGCGGAACGAGCCCTTAAGCTGACAGAATCAGGAAGGTCCTCACAAGTAGACTACGCCCAAATAGAAAGTCAGAGAGCACAAGATGCCTACAATTTGACTCAGGCAAAGAGCAACTACGAAAGTGCCAAGATGGCACTCAAAAAAATACTTGAACTTAGAATAGACTATAACCTTCAAGTAGCCGATGTGAAATTTCCTGATTCCGACGTCCTCGCACCTCTTCCAGACAGAATAGAAGTCTACAATACTGCCGCAGCATGGCTTCCTACTATAAAAAGCAATGAGCTAAGCAAAGAAATTTATGCGAACGACATCAAAATAGCAAAAGCCGGCAATCTGCCAAACATAGCTTTGCAAGGTGGGCTGAGCACAGGTTACAATTCCGGAGGCTCTGGCTGGGCAAGTCAAATGGGACATAACTTTAATGAAAATTTAGGCTTTAACCTCAGTATTCCTATATATGATGGCAACTCCACTAAGAGAGCCGTGGCAAAGGCAAGGATAGCCGAGCAAGAATATGATATAACAAAGAAAGAATTGCTCGACAACCTGTCGCAAACAATAGAAAGCCTCTATATTGATGCTACTAATGCACAGGCAAGATATAATGCCGGCATATCTCAGCTAAAAGCAATGGAGCTTACAGATGATCTTGTGAACCGCCAGTTTGAACTTGGATATGTCAATCCTCTCGACCTCCTATCTGCGCACAACAATCTCTTGAATGCCCGTCTTGAATTGCTGCAAACCAAATATATGGCGATACTGGCAGAAAAAACCATAAAATATTACGCAACGCAGGAAGTTGAAATTAATAATTAGAAAATCGATAATACTCAAAATAATGAAAAAAACAATTTTTCCGGCTGCCCTTCTAATAGCAGTCACATCCTGCTCAGAAAAGACTTCCTTCGAGCTGGATACATATACTGTAGAGCCCACATCCCTATCAGAGGTTGTGACAGCTACCGGAACGATGGAATCTGTCACTTCAGTTGACGTCGGTACGCAGGTGACGGGTATCATCAGTAATCTATATGTCGACTACAATGATGAAGTGACTAAAGGGCAGCTGATAGCAGAAATCGATAAGACAGTACTTCAGAGTGAACTTCAAAGTGCAGATGCCACTCTCGCTTCTGCTAAGGCAACATACGAATACACGAAAAGTAACTTTGAGCGCGACAAAGCACTTCATGCCGAGAAATTGATATCTCACTATGAGTATCAGACTTCCAAGAAAGATTATGAAGTGGCAAAGATGGCATACGAAAAGGGACAAGCCGACCGAGTAAGAGCAGCAAAAAACCTTACATACGCCGAAATCACCTCTCCTATCGACGGAATAGTTGTATCACGTGAAGTTGAAGTAGGCCAGACTGTAGTATCAAACATGAGTGTGGCAAGTCTCTATGTTATAGCTGACCTTGACCACATGCAAGTGGTAGGAGCTGTGGATGAGGCTGACATAGGCCAGGTAAAAGTGGGACAGCACGTGACCTTCACTGTGGATGCTTACCCTGACGACACGTTTACCGGCACTGTCACACAAGTGCGTATCAATCCGACGACAACTAACAACGTGGTGACATACGAAGCTATTGTTTCCACTACAAATCCCGACCATAAACTTCTCCCGGGAATGACAGCCAATCTCTCTATTTTTACGCTCGAACTTGAAGATGCAATTGCAGTGCCTCTTAAAGCTTTGAAATTTGAACCAATGGTTGATGAAGAAGGGTCTGATCTACCAAAACCTCAACCGCTGAAGGAACCTGCGAAAAATTCAGTATGGCTGGTCCGTGACAACAAACTTGTCGAAACCAATGTGGAGCTTGGTATGAAAAATAGTGTATATCAGCAGATAAAGTCCGGTCTTAAAAAAGGTGATAAAGTTGCACTCCAATATGAGGAGAAGCAATCAAAAAACAAAGAACCTAAAGCTCAGGAAAATCCGTTTATGCCTAAACCACCGGGGGCTAAAAAGAAATAAAAAGAATGTCAAAAGAGATTATTAAAATAGAAAATCTTAAACGTTACTTCAAGGTTGGAGATGAGACAGTAAAAGCCTTGCGAGGAGTCTCATTTACAATTTATGAAGGAGAGTTCGTGACCATCATGGGCACCTCAGGCTCCGGGAAATCAACACTCCTCAATACTCTTGGATGCCTCGACACCCCGACTTCAGGAGAATATTATCTTGATGGGATTGCCGTAAAGGGAATGGGTAAGAATGAACGTGCAAGAATCAGAAACCGCAAGATTGGATTCATCTTCCAGAACTACAACCTTCTGCCAAAGACGACCGCCCTTGAGAACGTAGAGCTGCCATTGCTCTACAATTCTTCAGTTAGCGCGAAAGAGAGAACTGAAAGAGCCGAGAAATGCCTTCGAGAAGTAGGATTAGGAGAAAGGATATATCATAAGAGCAACCAGATGTCCGGCGGCCAGCAACAACGAGTCGCCATCGCAAGAGCTCTTGTCAACAATCCTGTCATCATTCTTGCTGACGAAGCCACCGGCAACCTCGACACAAGGACATCTTTTTCAATACTTACGCTTTTCCAGCGTCTGCATCGGGAAGGAAAGACCATAATATTCGTTACCCATAACCCTGAAATCGCGCTTTACTCATCGCGCAATATAATGCTTCGCGATGGCAGGATAGTAAGCGACGAATATAATCATGACATAAAGTCGGCTGAGGAAGTCTATAAGAATCTTCCTGTCGACACTGAAATATAAAGATATGAATATAGGAAGTCTATCAAAAATAGCAATAAAAGCACTTGGAAACAACAAGATGCGTTGCTTCCTGACCATGCTCGGCGTTATCATAGGCGTAGGAGCCGTGATAGCTATGCTTGCCATCGGACAAGGATCAAAAAACTCGATTAAGGCACAAATATCAGAAATGGGTAGCAACATGATAATGATCATGCCCGGAGCTGAAAGACGCGGCGGAGTGCGACAGAGTAGCGACGACATGCAGACGCTCAAACCTGCAGACTACGACGCAATTGTGAATCAAGCCACTACCATAGCCAACATAACGCCAATGGTATCATCTTCAGGACAATGGGTGAACGGCAACAATAACTACCCTTCACAGGCTCAGGGCGTAAATACCCAGTTTCTCGATATACGCCAGCGAAAAGTAGCGGAAGGTGAGATGTTTACTGAGGCGGATGTAAAATCAGCAGCGAAAGTTTGTGTTCTTGGAAAGACTCTCGTTGATAACCTCTTTCCTGATGGCACCGATCCACTTGGGAAAGTAGTCAGATTCGGATCCATACCCCTCACTGTGATAGGAGTATTGGATGAAAAAGGCTATAACACCATGGGTCAGGACCAGGATGACCTCGCGCTTGTGCCATACACTACAGTCATGAAGCGTATGCTTGCTGTCGACTACATCCAGGGACTACAAGCATCAGCAATTGATGAGAACAAGACCGAAGAAACGATCGCAGAGATCACAGATATACTTCGTACGAGCCATAAACTGCGTCCGGAACAAGAAGATAATTTCACTATCCGATCAATGCAAGAACTTGCAGAAATGATTTCATCTACATCTTCCATGATGACAGTACTGCTCGCTGCCGTAGCCGGCATTTCACTCCTCGTGGGAGGCATTGGTATCATGAACATCATGATTGTCAGCGTGACAGAACGTACGCGCGAGATAGGTCTGAGAATGAGTATAGGCGCTACAGGACGCGACATCATGACTCAGTTTCTGATCGAAGCTATCATCATATCTGTGACAGGAGGCGTGTTAGGTATATTGCTTGGAGGTCTGGCAACCTGGTTGATAAAGATATTCGCCAACTGGCCGGTACAGATAGACCCCTCATCCGTAGTTCTATCATTTGCTGTCTGCACTGTTATCGGTGTGATTTTCGGTTTTTATCCTGCGGCTAAAGCTTCCAATCTCGATCCTATAGAAGCCATAAGATATGAGTGATAAACGATTCCAAATAAATATATGACACCCCAAATCAAGAACAGAAAAGCAGGTAAGGCGGCAGTGATTCTGCTTGCCTTCCTACTTTTCTATTTTCCCTCGATGCTTGCTCTCTTTTCTCAAGACAGCGAACCAAAAGACATGACGACTTTCAATATCCTTATGGCAACGTGCTATACAGGAATATTTTGTGTTAATTATTTTTTCATTGTTCCAAAGTGATTTTTCGGAAAAGACAATAAATATCTATTTTTCATTATCAATATAATTCTCGTAATTATCTTGTGTTCTCTCTTGCCGTTATGGTTTGAAGCACACGGAGGCATGCCGAGACCAAGACACCTGCAGAAAGTGCATTTGACATACGGGCAACGCCTTATGGGATACTTACGCTTCATCATAAGAGATGGAGTGATGATGATTCTATCGATTGCTCTTGCATACGCAATGCGAGCGTCAAAAGCAAGTGAGGAAATGAGAAGTCGAGTCCTTGAACTCGAAGCAGAACGCAGAAACACGGAATTGTTGAGTCTTAAAGCTCAGTTAAATCCTCATTTCCTTTTTAACTCTCTCAACAATATTTATGCTCTGATAGCTATTGACTCAGAAAAGGCACAAGAATCTCTACATGAACTCAGCAATATGCTCAGATTCATGATCTACGATGCAGAGTCTGACACAGTGTCCCTTTCAAAAGAGATGAAATTCATAAGAGATTTCACGAGACTGATGAGCCTGCGGCTAAATCCTTCTGTGAAGTTGACATGCAAACTTCAAGCAATAAACGACCCTTCATTGCATATAACTCCATTGCTGATTCTTACTCTTGTGGAAAATGCATTTAAGCATGTGGCAATAGTTGATAATAAAGGATTTATTGATATTGAAATATGTGTTGATGATGATTGGTTGCTCTGTAAAGTCACCAACTCAAGCTCAACCGAAAAGATAGGAAAACTTGAAAAAGGAAGTTCCGGAGTAGGATTAAGAAATATTGAAAAGCAACTTCAACTGCTATATTCAGATTCATATAAACTTACAATAGTAGAAGAGTCAGGTGAATTTAGATCAGAACTTAAGATAAAAGTTTCAGCCCTAAGAACCCTGACACAATCTGCGAAATGATTCTACGTTAGATAGATATGGAGAAAACATTGAATTGCATAGTGATTGATGACGAGCCGCTTGCACGCGAACTCCTCAAGGCATATATTGATAAAACTCCTTCCCTCACCCTTGTAGGATGCTTTGAATCAGCTGCCGAGGCCATTAAGACAGTGATGGATGGAGTGGCAGACATAATATTTCTCGACATAAATATGCCTATGCTCAACGGTATAGATTTTGCGGCCGTTGTTCCTCCAAGCTGCAGAATAATATTTGTCACTGCGTATGACCAGTATGCCCTTCAGGGATTTAAGGTCAATGCACTCGATTATCTTTTGAAGCCGGTAAGCTATTCAGATTTTCTCAAGTCAGTAAGCAGAGCCATTGAATGGAAGTCGATGAGTGATGTTTATTCATCCAATATTAATCACGAAGTTTCTTCTCCCCGCATGATCACTGTTAAGGTCAAAAACCAGTTGATTCAAATGAAACTTGATTCAATTGAATACGTAGAAGCAAGAAACGATCGGGTAATAATATTTCGTAAAGATGTCGCTCCCCTCTCTTCATTGATGACACTTAAGGAGATTGAGGATCTGCTTCCAACCGATACTTTCATGAGGGTACACCGATCATTTATCGTAAATATTCCTTTGGTAGAGATTGTGGAAAGAAACAGAATTGTTTTTGGAAAAGTCTACGTACCTATTTCTGAAAATAAGCGTGAAGAATTTTTGTCAAGATTGGGTAAGTAATTATATATTTATATCGCTGTCTACTTTAAGTTTTACGCGAGATTTGAGACATTTTGGGCATCCATGACCTGCAGCTTTAGTGCGAGCTTTCATGGTATATTCATTGCCACAAACGTCACATTTATAAGTGATTAATTCATCTGATTCTTCATTTTTATCTTCAACATTTTTTGCTTCCGGTTTTATATCAGAAGGACGCGAAAGGTCAAGTTCATTCCAATTAGGAATGGACTCCCAAGCTTTCTTGCCTCCCCAAGAAGCATCTATGCGTTCTTCCACATTGTTGTCAATCCACCACATAGGTCCAAGTTTTGGAGTCTTAGCTACTTTGCCCATAAAAAGTTTAAGGGCAAAAGCAGGTGCTATTGGTGCAAGAGAGAAATACCAAGGCAACTCTTTCTTCATTTGCTTGAAGTATTCTTTGGGAGTGTCACCGCTTCGGAAATGCAGGATATTTTCCAGATTATCAGAATCGGTGAACCAGAAACCGTGGAAATTGCGGGTTGCAAACCAGTTTGCATTGAAGATTTTTTCAGGAGGGGGGCAACCCATACCTTTAAGCAACTCACATTCAAATTCATAGTTAGTCATTCGATAGGCAGCGCCACCTCCGATATTGTAGCATTTATTCCAAAAATAATCCGGTACATCATCCCTACAAACTCTTTCAAGAATTCTACCTGAGTCATCCGCTGTCACCCACTCAAGAACACCACGAATTGGAACGTGGAATGCTATTGGATCCGAAGCATTCATTAGAAGTCCGCTATGGAGTATGCCGGTCTGGCGAAGCGACACCCACCATTTGAGGTCAGAATCCATCAGCATTCTTTCCGCTTCAGTCTTTGAATAAGCGTATGCGTCAAAGAAAGCGGGGGTAAGAGGATCTCCACATTGACCCCAATGGTTAGGCACCTCACGGTTTCCATATTGGGAGACAGACCCAATATATACCACCTTCACTTCATCTTTTTTGGGCAAAGCAGCCTCTATGATATTCTTCATACCACCAATGTTGGTCTTTATGGTCTTTTCAGGATACCAATCAGCGGAAGGTGACACCATCCCACCAACATGCAAAACGATATCAGCATTCTCCACTCCCCTTTTGACTGCTTCCCTATCAAGGAGGTCGCCCCATATAACTTTGACACCTTTATTTATGAAAGGCGTAAGTTTCTTTCTATTCTTTTTGCTGTCGCGCGCCAGCACAGTAACATCATATTGACCGGGAATGGCAGTGAGTTCCTTAAGACCCTTCGACCCCATCACACCAGTTGCCCCTGTTAGGAATATCTTTTTCATACTTTATTCGATTCAAAGGAATTGCAAAGATAATTAAAAAAATTCAAATCTACGGATATTTAATTCAGAATTTTACTGACAGAGCCACGGCTCTATCATTTAAAAGGCGTTTCTCTTTCCCAGGGAATCACTTTTGCCTTATAGCCCCAAAGGGGGGTATAATTGTCATTATTTTCATCTTAAATGAAAAAATCCGTGAGATTTTAACCTTAAAATATTCAAAAAATTTTGCAGATAAAAAAAATATTATTAACTTTGCGCATAGAAAATTGATGGGGCATTAGCTCATCTGGCTAGAGCGTTTGACTGGCAGTCAAGAGGTGGTCGGTTCGAGTCCGATATGCTCCACGTCGCAGGAAAGAAGATATCTTCTTTCCTGCTTTTTTGTTTACGGATAAAAATGTCTATTTTTTAATGTATCGAGTATAGATGTCAATAACTCCGAAAAAAAAGTCAAAGATAAAAATCTTTGACTTTTTTTGGTGTTATTATCTTTTGATGAGACGAATCGCTGCCCAATGATCTCCTTCTTCAGATGTGCTGTCGATAGTGAATCCAAGAGGGGCCGCTGATTCCATTATAATAGGAATATCAGATGTATAGAATCCACTTAATAAAAGCACTCCTCCGGCCTTTATCTTATTAGCGTATTTGGCAATGTCTGAAGTGATGACATTACGGTTGATATTAGCAAGGAATATGTCGGCAGGTTCGCAGTTATCCAAAGCAGAAGCATCTCCCAAAATGAAGTCAATTGCTTGGCTATTGAGCGCGGCATTTTCCAAGGCATTCTCAAAAGCCCCCGGATCTATTTCAATACCCGTAACATTTCCGGCTCCTCTCATCTTACAAAGAATAGAAAGAATACCTGTGCCGGTACCCATATCTATGACCGATTTTCCTTCTATATTATCTAAGTCAAGGATAAATTGCATCATCTGCGACGTTGTAGCATGATGTCCGGTTCCAAATGCCATTTTGGGATCAATCAAGATATCGTAATGAGCCTCAGGGATGTTTTTATGGAAAGATGAATGAACCACTACTTCTCCCGCTATCACAATTGGCTGGAAATAATGCTTCTCCCATTCCTCATTCCAATTTTGGCTTTCTACAAGTTCAGATTCATATACAATAGTCGTCTCTATTGGGAAATCACCGATAATCTCTTTTATCTTATCTTCAGAAAAATCTAAGGCCTGCACATACGCAGTCAACCCCGCTTCATCCGGTTCGAAACTTTCATAACCGTAATCAGCGAGGAAAGCAGCTAAAAGATCTGTGATGTCTTCTGAACAAGGAGCGCAGTTAAATCGAACTTTATAATAATTCATGACTTTTTTTTCTTCTTTCTAAATAATGAGAAGACCTTCTTGACTGCACCAAATGCGGATAGTCCCATCATAATATAGTCTGTATAATTTAGACCTCTTACTATTTTCATAGGAATATTACCCAATCTGGCAGCGGCTTTTAGAGTTCCGTCAGGTGCAAAAGGATTCCTATCTTTCAAGGCATCGAGTTGCTCTATTACCTTAACCTTAGCGAACTCTTTTCTCACAGCTATCAATGCCCTGCGATGGCGGATTTCATCCAAGGTATAACCATGGAATTCCTCTTGTTGCTCTATAGGGCTCAACACCTTATCCCGACCTTCTATTAGCTTAACATTCTCCATACAACGGATCTCACTTTAATAGTATCTTGGTCACTATCTTTGCTATAGGATTAATGATGATTTTTTCCTTTAATGCATAGATAATTGCCAACAAGACTAAAATACATCCACCTGCAGCAAGGAAGGAAAGAGCAAATCCAAGTACTTCCTTAAATAGAAACGCAAGCGAAATTCCAAACATAATGAGTGCCGTGATGCCAAAAAGTAAGCATACGGCTCCTGTGCATGCCAATCCTGCGAGCAGGGTAAGCTTTTCAGCTGCTGTCAGTTTGGCATATTCCAATTCAAGAGTAGCCCAGTCTTTCGACCGGGCTAACAAATCTTTGAATTGATCTAATAGTGTATTCTTATTACTATTACTGCTCATCTACCGATGAAAATTTTGCGACGATTAATTTTCGCCTGTAAGTTCTGCTACTAACGCATCAACTTCTTCGTCGCTGATTTTAATGCCTTTTCTTTTCAAGATGCGTACTATACGGCTACGAAGTTCCTCACCTTTTTCCGGAGCGAAAAGGAGAGCAGCTCCACATCCTACGATTGCACCTCCAAGAAAAGCATAAAGAATATTAAGAGCTTTCATACTTAATTTTATCCTTATTTTATCAGTTAAAGAGCCTTTTCAATCTGATCCTCGATCTCGTCAGCAAGTTCTTCAAGCTCGCTGCTCTTAAGGTTGATACCTTTTTCTTTGAGGATTTTCATAATTTTCTTACGAGTGTTTTCTCCTTTTTCAGGAGCTACGAGGAGACCGATTGCAGCTCCTGCGATTGCACCGCCTACTACGGCACAAATGATGTGTAATGGTTTCATATCAAATTCTGTTTTTAATTAATAATCTACTAATACAACAAATGAACAGCTGTTTGGATTAATAAGGTTGAAAAAAAACTTAAGGAGTCTTCTCTTCCTTCAACATTATTTACCTTCAATATTATTTATAGGCCATCATCACTGAAGATACTGCATCTTTGTACGCAAGAACTCCCTCATGAGAAAGCTCAATGGTTTGCCAATTTCCGTCAGACAACGGGACAGAGACGTGGTTGCCATCTACGAATGTCATCAATGGATATTCTTTTCCATTGGCTTGTACACTCCATGTCTTTGATTCTTGGGCAAAGTCGAGACGGAAAGACTCTCCGGTAGATTCTAACGTAACGTCGTAACCTTTCTCATCACACTTCACAAGATATCGACCATGATCTGTATCTATAGTTTTTGTAGATGCTGTCATTGGGTTATCCCCACTCCAAAATTCAATAGTGTTGAGCACCAGTAAATCCGCAAGACCGCATACTTCATAGACCGGAAGAATCCAGAAAGCAACGAAGACTATTTCATTGACAAACTTATTTGAAACCTGATCATTCCATGCATAAAGATTCCTGGTAAGCGCAAACTTTCCCATACATGAAGTCATAGAAGAGCAAATGAGAGCCACAAGGGCTACTGATAGAAAAACTTTTTTCATCCTTAGTCAGATATGAGTGTTTATACATATTAAAAACACTCAGATGTGATTCATTGTTTTGAAGAGCAAAGATAAAATATGCACAATTTGAGCCGGAGCAACGTCCCTTTTTTATAATTTATATTAGGCAAGCCCTTATGGGGCTTATGGGATGGACGTTATGCACCGGCTCAAATGTGCCTTTACAGCTATATACAAAAGTTATTTCTATCGTCTATGTTAAAAAGATTTTCTTAAGTTTGTAATTGTAACGTCTTCCGCATACTATTAGTTCAACTAATTCACATACTTTAACCTTAATACCGAATTCTTGGTCGAAATGGCAGTTTTTACAGAATTTTTAATAAAAGCTACACATATTATTACATATTTTTTATTAATTTTGCGGTTACAAAACATACAATATAATAAATATGAATATAAGACGATTGGTTTCGTTGACAATATTGTTTATCTGTTTGCTGCCAAGCGTTAATGTCTGTGCGGCAAAAAAAGATAAGGATAAGGACAAGATAACTATAGTTCTTGATCCGGGACATGGAGGTAAGGACTTCGGCGCTTGCGAAAACGGAGCATACGAAAAAAACATCAATCTTGCCGTGGCGAAAAAACTTCGTGATATGGTGATCAAAGAACTAAAGGATGTAGATGTCGTGATGACTCGGGCTTCTGATGTCTATCTGACTCTTCAGGAACGTGCTGATGTTGCAAATGATGCAGACGGAGATCTCTTTATGTCAATCCATGTCAATTCAGTCGACAAAAAAACACCCGGAAGACAGTCGACCAAAGGGAGTTCTGTTTATGTGCTCGGACTTCATAAAGATCAAGACAATATGAAGGTGGCTATGAGAGAGAACTCTGTGATTGAGCTGGAAAAAGACTACAAGGAAAAGTATTCCGGATTTGATCCTTCTAAAGATGAAAGCTATATTATCTTTGAGATGGCTCAAAAAAGAAATCTTGGCGAAAGCATCCGTGTGGCAAGCGATGCTCAGAATGCAATGGTCGACATCGCAGGGAGAGCTAACCGTGGAGTGCGTCAAGCAGGATTTTGGGTGCTCTGGGCTACTTCAATGCCTGCAGTTCTTGTAGAACTTGACTTCATCTGTAATCCTAATTCTGTCAAGTACATGACATCGGAGGCTGGAGAAGATGAACTTGCCAAGTCACTCTTAAAAGCAATAAAAAAATTTGTTGAAAGAAGAAATTGATTGTTAATTGTTATAAATTATAGAAGTATCGACA
>CAMWQY010000050.1 GCA_947176355.1 uncultured Porphyromonadaceae bacterium | reverse complement strand
ATATGTTTCAGCATCGACTGCCTCGAGAGCCGGGTTAGCTTCCATTTCGCGCTCCACTTCCTCATCGAGCTCGGGCGCGTTCATCTCCAGCATCTTCACGAAGCGAAGCTGCTGTTGTGTGAGGCGCTGCGAAAGACGCTGCTCCATCGCTATGTTTTGCCGGCTCTTTTCCATACTGCAAAATTAAGCAATTTTCGGCACATCGACAAATTGTTTTTTTCACTTTTATTTGCAAAAGATGAAGAAATGCGTTATTTTTGCAAGATAATAATTCAGAAATATGAAGCAGTTGAAATATCCTGTGGGAATTCAGACCTTTCAAAAGATTATTGAGGGTGGTTATACATACGTCGATAAGACTCATCTTATCGCAAACCTTGTCAAAGGAGATCAATTTATCTTCCTAAGTCGACCTCGACGGTTTGGGAAAAGTCTGCTCCTTTCTACCATACATGCTTATTTTGAAGGCCGACGCGAGCTTTTCAAAGGGCTGGCTATAGACAGTATGGATATGGACTGGACACCGAGGCCTGTGCTCCATTTCGACTTTAATTCAGGTCTTTATAATCTGCCGGATGGTCTGGAGGAGTTGATTGACGTTCATCTGAAAGAATACGAAACGCTGTATGAAATATCAGTAGAATCCAACAGGAATATATCCACTCGCTTCAGGAATCTGATTCTTAGCATCCACAACAAGACAGGCAAGAAAGTAGTAATTCTTGTGGATGAATATGACAAGCCATTGCTTGGAATCGAAGAAAATCGGGAGCAGTTTGAGAAAAATCAAGCACTTCTGAAAGGATTTTTCTCAAATCTGAAATCCATGGATTCCTATATCCAGTTTGTATTCATTACCGGCGTAGCCAGATTCAGCAAGGTAAGTATTTTCAGCGATCTAAATAATCTTGATGACATATCTTTAGAAAATGCATACTCCGATATATGCGGTTGGACAGAAACTGAGTTAGTTAATAATTTCCATGCAGGTATAGAGGCATTAGCGGAAGAACGGGAAGAGGATTTTGACACCACATTACAAAGTCTACGTGATTTTTATGACGGTTATCTCTTTACGCCTAAGGGTTCACGGCTATATAATCCATTCAGCGTACTGAGGGCACTAAAGGCAAAAGAAATAGATCCATATTGGTTTGAGAGCGGGACTCCCACTTTCTTGGTGAAGCGCATCAGGGCTTGGGGTATCTATCCCCCCGATATAAACGGAAAGATGTGCACTAAACAGGAACTTACAGCTGTCAATATGAACGACAGCAATCCTATCCCGCTTATGTTTCAGACCGGATACCTGACCATAGGAGCATATCGAAAGGACTCTTCGCTATATGAGCTTCGCTTTCCTAACCGGGAGGTGGAAATAGGCTTTTACGATGATCTTTTTATGGAATATGTTCCCCGTGCCAATGATCCCGGCAGTTCTTTCAGTTTTCCGCTGTTCAAGATAGATCTGACGGAGGGGCGTCCGGAAGATTTCATGAAGCGTCTTTCCGTGCTTTTGAAGGATCTGCCCGGAGAAGACCATTGCGAGTCCACGTATAGGGCCATAACTTATCTCATTGCAGTGCTGTGTGGCACAACGACCATCGCCGAGCACCATGGGTACAAAGGCCGCAGCGATATAGAGATAGCCAGCGGCAACTACATATATGTCTTTGAATTCAAATACAACAAGAGCGTAGAGGAAGCAATGGAGCAGATCCATTCGCGGGATTATGCCGGACGCTATGCAATGGATTCGCGTACCGTCTACCTCATCGGAGCCAACTTCATAGAGAAAAAGGAGGAGCGAAGATTAGACTATGAAATCGTGAAGTTGATGCCGATTTTTAAGTGAGGTCCGATAGATCCAATTTATAAACACCGATATTGCTTTCCTTGGGCTTGATGAACATTATCATATATATGGGCATATATGATATGTCTCCAACGACTTCCACATTCCCATTGCTTAGCACTATTGCATCATAAAGGCTTTCCGGAAAATCTTTAATAAGGTTCACTAAGGCAGCGTGCTTCTGATAGTCTTTCCCTGATTTCACCTCTATCGGCATCACCTTATCTTCATGCGCAATCACGAAATCCACCTCTCCCCTTCTTTTATTATTGTAATAATATGGAGTTATCCCGTGTGTCAGCAACTCTTCGGCAACAGCATTCTCATATACAGCCCCAATATTTATAGAAGAATCACCCGTCAGGATTTTCAACTGTATTCCACTTGCATACTGAGCAGCCAAAAGTCCTACATCATTACTGAAAAGCTTGAATAGATTGCGTGTCTCAGACAGCTTGAGCGGCATCTTTGGTTCGTCCACATTATATACAGGAATAGCAACTCCTGCATCTTTTAGCCATAGGAAACTGCTTTCATACCTTTCGAATTTTGCATGTTCATTCAAATTTTTAAGTATGAATCTTTTGTTTTTGGCTTCAAGTTCGGAAGGAAGCAGATCGAAGACCTCCTTAATCTTAAGTTTATCTTTTTTCGCATATTGCGAGATATCCTTGCGATAAAGGGCAATTATGTCTTGCTGCACACGCATGACCATGTTTAGATTGTTTGATTCCTTATACTCGACAACCGCAGCAGGCATCCCACCGACTATAAGATATAGCCGAAACAGCTGCATCATTTTTTCATGAACGATGTTATCCACAGGTTTCCGTTCCTCCCAACATTGACGCAGATTAGATATTACAGTATCTGATACCCCCATATTGATTATAAATTCCATGAAATCCAATGGAAATATTTCTTTAATGCCCATATAGCCTACAGGTTCCGATTTTATATCCTTAAGCTCCACTCCAAGTAGAGAGCCACTGAGAATATACCTGAATCGGCCATCATCTACCAAAAACTTAATTGCAGTGATGAGATTGTCGCATTTTTGAACTTCATCAAAGAAAATTAGGGTTTCTCCCGGCACCATCGGAGTAGAAGTAAACACAGACAATCGCAAAAGTATCTCATCGGCAGACGCGATATCCTTAAAGAGACCTACGGCCTCAGGATGCTCGATGAAGTTCAGCTCGATGAAATTTTTAAATCTTTTGCCAAGCAATCTGGCTGAGTAAGTTTTGCCCGTCTGTCTTGCACCGGTCAGCAACAAGGCATTTTTAGATGTCCTGTAAAAGTCTTCTATGTATTGGGTTGCCTTTCGATATAGCATATCTATATTACTTATTGATTATCAATCAACAAACGACAAATATGCCACTTTTTCAAACCAAAAATGATCTATTATGCCGTTTTTTCAATGCAAAAATAGGAATTTCTGCCGTTTTTTCAAAGAAAAAATCGCTAAAATTGCCGTTTTTTCAAAACCAACTTGTACTGCACTGTACTGCGTAATAAAGCATACTCCCCACGCGCGTCAAACAACGTAGTAGACTAAAACTTCATCTATAGAAAAATTTGTCAAGATTCCAGAATTCCAGAATGAAATGAAGATTCCAGAATGAAATGTAAAAAATTTTGCAGAATAAAGAATTTTATTTAACTTTGCAAACATAGATTTCTGAGCGGAAGCCTCTGTAAGGGGGCAAACGGGCGGGAATCCGAGGCGGTGCATCTTTGAATGCAACCGTAAATACATATTACAAAAGCGTTTACTTGACGCTCTTTCTTGACAACTTGAAACCTGGAAAATTTCGAATTGGAGTCAGGAATGAGACAACGGTAGATGCCTATTAGGGATGTATGCATTCCGCTGTGGCGGCGCGTGAGCGTCAGTCGCAGTGTTGCCATACATAAACCTGCGTGAGGCTTCTGCGTTGTCCGTTCAACTCCAATGGGCAATTCCAGGGCCTCGAGTTGTGGGACGGACAACAGAGTACAGGCTCTCACGCTTTTTTATTTATAACTAATGCCAACTTTGTGAGCCAGAAGGTAAAGAAGTGAATATGACATAGAAATATCAATAGGATTATTTTTGATTAGAATAGTATTGTAATATAGTTATTAACATCTAATTATATATCTTAAATGGATAATCACGTTTCAAGATCAAATAGGAATTATTTGAAATACTTCAGAATCTTATTTACATTGTGCGTAGTAGTTCTAAATTATGATGTATATGCTCAATATACTCAACCTGAACATCTTGAATTTGAACAAAACGTAACAGCTATTGATACATGGAATGTTAGTGTAAAATCAGGTGAGGGTACGTTACTTAATGGTCATTTGGATGTTCCATATTACCACTTCGGCGTAGATCAGTATTCCGATCAATATCCAAATAAATACATAGGAGGAGATGTAACCGTAATTTGGAGTCTAAGCAGCGATATTTCATCTGTATCTATTCCATGGACTATCAAGCGTATTGAGGACAATGGGTTTGCCGGATGTACCAAATTAAAATCAGTTGTAATTCCGAACAATGTGGAATACGTCGGGATGTTTGCGTTTAAGGGATGTACGGCTTTGAATAGCGTTGTGGTTTCGCCAAACAATGAATGTCATTCACCTTTCTCAGGATGTGACATCAAGAAGGGAGCATATCCGGAAGGAAACAGGGCTTTTGTGGCAGATATAGAAGTGGCATATCCTAAAGATTGTATCCCAGATTCGCTGGGTCTTATATTTAATCAAAATGCAAGTGTGTTATATTTTGTTCCATGGATGACAGAAAAAATTGAACTGCCCAAAACCATTAATTTGATAGAGTCTAAAGCCTTTGCCGGATGTACAAGAATAAAAGAATTGAAAATTAATGCTTGCGATCCACCATCGATAATCGATGATGCTTTTAATGGTGCCATCATTAATTCCATAATCGTACCTTTTGGTTGTAAGGAAAAGTATATTGCAAATTCAGAATGGTCAAGATTCACTTCTATTATTTCAGAATCCGAACAAATTTCTTTTCCAGAATATCCTCTTTCAATTAACTATAATAGTTTGTCATTGAGAAAGGGAGAATCTATTTTACTAATCGTAAATAATGGAGAAGAAAAAGTCCCGGGTGAAGATATTGTTTGGAGTAGCGGTGACACTGAAGTGGCTAATGTAGTTGATGGTTTAGTTACAGCCTATTCTGTTGGCAATGCCACTATTAGGGCATCGTATGGCGATTGGGAAATAGATGTTTTGGTTACCGTGACTGATAATATTATTTCGGTCAATGGCCTTTATTTCAGTTTGCATGATTTTCCGACGAAAGAAGCCTATCTGGAAAGGCCTCCATCTGGAATTTATGAGCTTACTAATTATGTTATCCCGGAAACAATTTTTTATGAAGGATATGAATATCCGATTACAAGAATTGCAAAATGGGCATTCTTGAAAGACTATGCTCACATAATCCCTTTACAAAAAATACACTTACCTTCTACATTACAACAAATAGAAGAAGAAGCTTTCTATGGTTGTTATGACTTGACTGAAGTGGATTTTTCTGATGCCACATCGCTGTCAACAATAGGCTCATCAGCCTTCAAGGAATGTACAGGCCTAAAAAATATTATTTTGCCAAATTCTATCGAGACCATTCAAAGCGAAGCTTTTTCGGATTGCGAGAATTTGGAAGAGATTAATTTGGGCACAAATTTAAAACTGATAGCTGGAGCTTGCTTCTACGGATGTTCAAGTATTCGTGAAATTGAGTTACCACCTACTGTAGAAACTATTGAAGCGTGGGCATTCAGAGGATGTACATCATTAAAGAATGTTAACATGGGGGATATGGTATCACAGATAGGAAACCGCGCTTTCAGAAATTGCTCATCTTTGCAACAAATTTATCTCTCCAATTCGCTTACAAAAATTGAAGAAGAGACATTTCTCGGATGTACTGCTCTTAAAAGTATCAAAATTCCAAAATCTATCCAATCGATAGGGGATCATGCATTTGGAGATTGCATCAATCTGGAATATATTGACTTACCCTTTAATGGCGATTTGAACTGGTTAGGAAATTATGCCTTTGAAAATTGCTCCAAATTGAGTAGTTTTATTATTCCTCCCAAATGTATTGTTTATAGTAGTTATTATCCATTCAATGGATGTAATGGGATAATCAAGGCAGCATATCCTTCTTGCAATAAACAAAATCCGTTTCCTTCAGGATTATCAATTCAATATGATACAACAAACCCAATATTTGAAAACGATATCATTTACGATGATCAGACCATATTTTATGCCGGCATTGAAAGTGAACTGGATGCGCAAAATTTAAAATCTTTTAAAAAGATTGGGAATTATGCGTTAGCCAAATGTAATCTTATAAATGTCAATAATTTGATTTCCGACAAAAATTTAGAGTATATTGGAGCTTATGCTTTCTATGATTCAACATTAGAGAACTGTGATTCTTTGAAAATAGGAGGTAACGTAGTATATATTGGAAATCACGCATTTGAAAGATGTAAAAATTTAAAACACCTTATAATTGAGGAGGGAAACCAAGATGTGACGATTGGAGCATTTGCTTTTAAAGAGACAAGTATCCAAAGCATTTATTTGGGGCATAATTTTATAAATAAAAATTATGAATATGACGCTATGCCATTCTCAGCCAATGAATATCTTGAATATCTTAAGATTGGACCACAAGTCACACTTATCGGGGCTGGGTCATTTGCGAAATGTGAAAATCTTAAAACTGTTATAATTGAAGATTGTGCTGAAATATTAGAGTTTCACTATGGATTCAATGTTTTTGGAGAATCTCCAATTGAAACGTTATATTTGGGAAGAGACTTCATTTTTGACAAATATTATTATCAAAGTGACCATCCCTTTAAAACATGTGAGACTCTTAGAAATCTGTATATTGGTTCGTTGGTAAGCATATTACAATATTCTGATTTCGATTATTGTACTTCTCTTCAAAATATTTATATATTAGACGGAAAAGATTTGCTCGACATCAAGGGCACAATCCCTTCCGATAATCTTAAAAATTTGCAAATAGGAAGAAATTTGCATTGCGTTGAAGCCACTGAATTATTGATTAATAAATCTAATTTGGAGAATATCTGGATTACTGACAGAGTCAATCGTATTGATAATTTCAAATTCTCAAACTGTCCCAATCTTAAAAATGTATATATTGGCGATGGGATTACAACAATTTATAAGAATTTAATCTCGGAATGTAGTTCTCTTAATATACTTGATATTGGAGCTGGCGTCGAAAGAATTCAGTCATTAGCTTTTCATAATTGTGGCGATATAGCTTCAATATATGTACGTTCGCAGACACCACCCGCCTTGAATATCGGGGCATTTGACGATGAAATTTTTAATTTCAGTAAGCTTCATATTCCGTCTTCTTCGACTTATTTGTCTTCAGAAATTTGGGAGAATTTTAATTGGACTTCAAATAAATTTGAAATCGAATTTGAAGATAAATATTTAAATGCCACCTCTGGAGATACAATTACATTGACTCTTCGTTCGAATGGAGATTTTAATCTTAATGAAATTAAGATTCTATCATCTAATCCTGCGGTTGCCGAAATTGTGGAAGAACCTTTATTGGAAACTGATGCAGATCAGAACAATGGATTGGTAGATATGACAAAAAGATCGTTTAAGATTAAGATTAGTAAAAATGAAAAAGTTACCATTGCAGCTTTTGCAAAAACCGGACAAATGGCGAAGAGTCTCATAAACTTTTCTCCTTCATTAATAGAATCTATCACCATTGATGCAGATACTAATATTTTAAAGAACGGAAAAGACTTGAAACTCAATGTTGATATACTACCTGCAACTGCTACAAACAGACATGTAACATGGAGCAGCTCGGATGATGCAATAGCTAAAGTTGATTCATGTGGTGTTGTCTCAGCGATATCCCCAGGTCATGTAGCCATTACAGCTACCGCAGTAGATGGATCCAATATTGCTTGCACCTTTGATTTAACTGTGTTGCCTTTACTTAAGGGAGACTCTAACGGAAACGATGAAGTTACTGTTGCCGATGCTATAAATACTGCAAATTATGCGGTTGGAAATGAAGTGGAATACTTCTATTTTGAAGTTGCTGACGTAAATGAAGACAATAATATTACACTTTCAGATGCTACCGGTACAATTGAAATAGTACTCAATCAGATCAACCCTTCGAATGGCATGGTCGCTCGTAGAATTGGTAGAAAATCAATAGAATCTGCATTTGATTATCTTCTCGCGGAAAATATTTATCGTAGTTCCGATAACGATATTGTCTTCGATCTTAAACTTGTCAATGCCTCAGAATATGTGGCTCTACAAGCAGATATGTCATTATCAGAAGGCATGACTATCGAAAAGGTTGAAATAGGTCCTCGTGCAAAACTTGGTCATTCGCTTATGTATCGTATGATTGACGACAATTCTGTTCGCATAGCACTATTCAATTTTGATAATAGAACATTTGCTGACAATGATGAGGCAATTCTGAAAGTTTTTGCCAAGTCAAATTGCTCAAATAAAATAGACATTTCGTTATGCAACATTTTAGCCGTCGACAAAAATTCCAATGAATATTTACTTCCATCAAAAGTAAATATTAAAAATGAATCTACCGGAGTGGATGATATTGATAGTTACGGAACTATCAGCATAATCGCTTCTGAATATGGATTGAACGTTTACAACGCAGAAGGGCGCAGCATAAACATATTTACTGCCGACGGTGCTAAGGCATATAGTTTCAAAGCTCTGAGTAATGCAGAAACAGTATATTTAGTCAAGGGCGTGTATGTAGTTATTGTTGGTGAAAAGTCGTCAAAAATCATCGTTAAATAATAGATATGAAGATGAGAAATAATATTTCATGTCGGTTGATTGTGGCGTTAGCAATGCTCATAGGAGCATTACACGCCGTCTGGGCTGCAGATAGCTTTTATGCTCAGTCTACAAATATAGAACCCGGAGAATCCAAAATGCTTGCATTTTGTCTGGATAATTCTCAAGTATTTTACGGTTTTCAAGCAGAAATCAATCTTCCAGAAGGGCTGCAGATTGTTTTGGTCAATGATAAGGCTAATTTAAAATTGGCAGACCGTACTGACTCAAGCTTCGTGTTGGTGAGCAATCTACTCTCCGATAATGCGTTGAAGGTAGGAGCTTTTTCTACAAATCGAACTCCAATTTCCGGGGACTCGGGAGTCTTACTTTATTTGGAAGTAAAGGCTGCGGAAGATTTTGCTGGAGGAGATGTGACCATAACAGAAGCATTTTTTACGGATGCATCTAATAATGATGTCATTCTGCCTAATTCTTCGATTGCGATCAGTCCAGTACATGACAATAATTTCTATATA
Organism: uncultured Porphyromonadaceae bacterium; assembly: GCA_947176355.1. Lineage (GTDB taxonomy): Bacteria > Bacteroidota > Bacteroidia > Bacteroidales > Muribaculaceae > Lepagella. The sequence goes on along the minus strand of CAMWQY010000050.1, from coordinate 3,007 downwards.
CCGGATTTTAAAATTGCAGTAGGCGAGCCTAAGGAAGTATCTTTGATTCTTGACAATGAAACTTCTTTCACTGCTTTCCAAACCGACATATATCTCCCCAAGGGGTTGGAAATAACTCCAAATTCACCTTCTCTTACTAGTCGTGGTTTAGACCATACGATTTCGTTGAAATTTATTGAAGATGGTCATTTGAGATTGGTTTGTATGTCTACAAGCAATATCCCGTTTTCCGGGAATTCCGGGGCATTGGTTAATTTGCAGCTTACTGCGACTAATGATGTTGCTGCTTCTTGTAATATAGAGTTGAAAGATCAGCGTTTCACAATGGCTAATGCCAAGGAATACATCGTACCAAACTCTACGACTTCGGTTACAACAGAAAGAGCTTATGTCGAGAGCATTATTTTAGATCAATCGTCTGTCGAATTGCACGCTGGCGAAACAATTCAAATTTCTAATGAAGTATTACCAAACTATGCATCGACAAAAGAATTAGAATGGAGTAGTACGGATCCCTCCATAGCAACGGTAAGCGACACAGGGCTTATTAAAGCGATTGCTATAGGTACCTCTACTGTTATAGCAGCTGCTATAGATGGTTCCGGAGTAACTGCCACATGTAAGGTAACAGTGCTTCCGACACCAGTAGAAAGCATAACCCTAAACAGTCCTTCTCTTAGTCTTACTGAAGGAGATACAGCTACGCTAACTGCTACAATTGCTCCTGCGGATGCTACTGACCAATCAGTCATTTGGTCATCTTCTGATGAGTCAGTCGTTACTGTTTCTGCAAATGGAGAGGTGACTGCTGTAAAGTCTGGAACTGCGACTATCACTGCAACAGCCTCCAACGGAAAAATTGCGACTTGCACAGTGACTGTCGCTGCCAATATCATATCAGTTGAATCCATTGCAATCAGCAAGGCTGAACTTAGCCTCACTGAAGGGGACAAGGCTACACTTGCTGCCACTATCGCTCCGGATAATGCCACTGATAAGTCAATGACATGGACTTCATCTGATGAGTCGGTCATTACTGTTTCAGCGAATGGTGAAGTGACTGCCGTCAAGGCTGGTTCTGCAATCATTACCGTGGCTTCTTCCAACGGCAAGACTGCAACCTGTACAGTGACTGTTGCTGCCAAGATTATTGAAGCCGCGGAAATTGAATTGAGCGAATCATCTGCTGAACTCAAGGTTGGTGAGGCTACTACTCTGACTGCTACTGTCCTCCCAGAGAATACTACCGACAAGACTGTGACATGGTCTTCAAGCAATACGTCGGTTGCTACTGTCGATGCAAATGGTAAGATAATTGCTGTCGCTCTCGGAGAGGCTACCATCACTGCTACTTGCGGAAATGTAAAAGCCACTTGCAAGGTAACTGTCGTTCCGACTCCGGTTACAAGCGTGACACTTAGCACTCCTTCACTCAGCCTGACTGAAGGAGAGACCGCCACTCTATCTGCTACTATCGCTCCTGAGGATGCTACTGACAAGACTGTGACATGGACTTCATCGGATACTACAGTAGCTTCTGTATCGGAAGATGGCGAGGTGACAGCTGTCAAGGCAGGCACTGCCACTATCACTGCTACATCTGCAAATGGCAAGACGGCTGACTGTACAGTGACAGTTGCTGCAAATATAATTTCTGTTGAATCTATTGAAATCAGCAATACGGAGCTTAGTCTGACCGAGGGAGACTCTGCTACTCTCACAGCTTCCGTAGCTCCTGAAAATGCCACTGACAAGTCATTGACCTGGACTTCTTCTGATTCCTCGGTTTCTTATGTATCTGAAGAGGGTGTTGTTACTGCAGTCAAAGCTGGCACTGCTACTATCACAGTCGCTTCTTCAAACGGCAAGACCGCTACTTGTAAGGTTACTGTCGCTGCAAAGATATATGAAGTTACAGGCATAACACTCAGCAAGACTGAGCTGAGCATGACAGAGGGGGACACTGCAAACCTGACTGCTACTATTGCTCCGGAAAATGCCACTGACAAGACAGTCACTTGGACTTCATCTGATGAAGCCGTTGCTACAGTATCTGCAGATGGTGTCGTTACAGCTGTCAAGGCTGGAACTGCTACCATCACTGCTGCATCTGCCAATGGCAAGACCGCGACATGTAAGGTGACAGTCGCTGCCAAGATATATGAGGTAACCGGAATCACCATGAGCAACACCAAGCTTAGCCTGACCGAAGGCGAGACCGCAACCCTCACAGCGACTATCGCTCCTGAGAATGCAACCGACAAGACCGTCACTTGGACTTCATCCGATGCTTCTGTAGCTTCTGTATCTGACAAGGGTGTAGTCACTGCTGTCAAAGCTGGTACCGCCACAATCACGGCTACATCAGCCAATGGCAAGACTGCCACCTGCACAGTGACAGTTGCTGCAAATATCATCTCTGTTGAGTCTGTGACAATCAGCAAGACTGAGCTGAGCTTGACAGAGGGCGACACTGCAAACCTGACAGCTACCATAGCTCCTGAGAATGCCACTGACAAGTCAGTGACTTGGACTTCATCTGACGCTTCCGTAGCTACCGTTTCAGACAAGGGTGTAGTTACTGCCGTCAAGGCCGGCACTGCCACTATCACCGTTGCTTCCTCAAATGGCAAGACCGCAACATGTAAGGTGACAGTCGCTGCCAAGGTGATCGATGTGACAGGCATCACTCTCAGCAAGACAGAACTGAACATGACAGAGGGTGACACTGCAAATCTTTCTGCAACCATCGCTCCGGAGAATGCCACTGACAAGACCGTCACTTGGACTTCTTCAGATGCTTCCATAGCTACTGTATCTGACAAGGGAGTAGTCACTGCTGTCAAGGCTGGTACCGCCACCATCACTGCTGCATCTGCCAATGGCAAGACTGCGACATGTAAAGTGACAGTCGCTGCCAAGATATATGAGGTAACACGCATCACCCTGAGTAACACCAAGCTTAGCCTGACCGAAGGCGAGACCGCAACCCTCACAGCGACTATCG
>CAMWQY010000049.1 GCA_947176355.1 uncultured Porphyromonadaceae bacterium | reverse complement strand
ATGCTTAGAAGGCGTCGACGAATGTAAATTCGATCGTGATGCGGCGGAATTCGCTGCCTTTGCCTTCGCTTACACCTATATTATAGGTGTAGTTGGTGTTCATATCTTTAAGACCTTGCACATTATTGTCAAGATATTCTTTCACGCCGTAGGCACGGAGGAATGCAAGCTGCTCGTTGGTCTTGATGCCATCTTTCTGAGTGACAGTGATGGCACTCATCTTGTTGTCTTGATAGATAGGCTCATTTTCGATATCGCCGTAAGCACCGTCGTATGCGATAGTGTTGCGAATCGGGCTTGCGTCGGCAGTGCCGGAGATTTTCACGTTGAGGCGTTTGCCTGACTTAACGTAGTTTGCGAAGTCTCCCTCAAATGCATTCTTCACAATATTAAGCATAGATGAAGCGGCACCTGACTGCTCGGCGCGGTACTTGCCGGGAGCAAAGTCTTCCTGAGCAGAGAACTCGGGATCCACCTGATATTGGAAATTGACGTTGTAGTTCAGGATTTTGTTGCCATTTGCATCATATTCGGGAATTACTTCTGAGTTGACGGCAATCTGAGTGTGGTCGGAGATGATATTGTCTTTCTTAGCCTCCTGCATCACTTGCTCTTTGAGTTCCTCAAGCTTGATCTCTTCCATCATCTGCTGCTGCACGAGCTCAATCGATACGACGTTGTCGTTGTTCATGAAGTTCATGGGCTTGCGGTTGACGTTATCGTAGATATATTCAGCACCGGTCTTCTTGTTGGTAAACTTAGCATAGATAAGTTCGAAAGAGTCGTCGCCGAGAAGTCCATACTGCTGCTCGCTGATAGTAAGGTCGTCGGCAGAGTTGATTCCACCGAGGTCTTCACGCGGCATAGGGAGGAAGATAGTAGGCATATTGTCGAAGTTCACGGCAAGCACCTCATTCTCTGCGTCATACTGGCCGAGGCTCACAGTCGACATGGCAGTCATATTTCCTGCAAGTCGAGTTGAGATTTCATCTTCGAAGAGTCTACGTTGCTTAGCCCTTGTCTCGTCGTTGACACGGAGTTGATACTCTTCCATGGTTTCGTTTGGCATTTTCTTCAACCATTCGCTCATCTTCATATCGACTTCGTCGCTCACAAGCTTAGCGTAGTAAGGCTCGAGCTGAAGGCGACGTGCGCGGATTCCGGAATCGGTAGCGGCAGCAAGCACCGGGTTGTCGTTGGCATCAACGATGAAGAGAACGTCGCTTACAGAAGCCTCGGGAACTTCCATTATGATTCTATCTTCCGGCTTGAGAAGGTTGACTACAGTCACCTTGTCATTGTCGGCTGCTATGGCGAGATATTTGCCGTCGAAATTGAAGTCGCAGGCATATCCGTTGTCAAGGTCTTCAATCATAAGCTTGACGTTGAATGTCCTTGTGTCATAAATCTCGACCATACCGTCGGCAGTCAAGACAGCCATATCTTCGCTTGACTTTGAAAAGACAACGTCAGTCACCTCTTCGCCGGGATTGATAGTGCGGCGCATTGTCTTGTCTTGGAAGTTCATCACTTCCACCTTGTCGCCACCGGCGGCAGCCAAGAAATATGCATTGGGGCTGAATACGAGCATCTCAGGCTGGCAAGTGAAAGCCGGAGCCTCTCCGATAGGCTTGAATTTCTTAGACTCGAAAAGGTAAGTGCCCTTATCTGTGGCTACAGCAAGCTGGCGGGCATCAGGAGTAAACGCGGCTGCAAATGGAATTCCATAGCGCTTGGCATCAAAGCTCATGAGTTTAGATGCCTCTCCATCGGTAGTGATTGTCTCAAGATAAAACTTACCCTTCTTGTCTTTTTTCACAAGAGCGACATTGATACCTGTGGGGTTAAGTGCCATCCTTCTGATGCTGTCTTTGCTGGAAATCAATTCGAGACCGAGGGTGTTTTGTATTCCCTTAGGAGAAGCAGCCATAATTGCAGAATACAGTGATTCTATTTGTTTCACCGGTTTGGCTGATTTAAAACTGTAGTCTTTTTTCACTACTGGTTCTTCTGCTTGATCCTGAGAGTAAGCTTCAACAGGACTTAGCATGGCGCATATTAGCGCGGGCATTAAGAAAATCTTTTTCATAACAAGTGGTTCGACAAGTCTTGAATTTGCTTTATGAAACAATTCTTTTGGCGCAAAGTTACAAAAAAAATGAGGAATATGCAATTTTTATAAGGTAATTTTGACAATTTTTTGTATTATTGTGCTAAAATTGAGAAAAGCCATCATGTCAAAGACATCATGGCTTTAATAAGTTGGATAAATAAGATGTGTTAGCGTTTCAAAATCAGGGCACTTCTCGGGCCTATTGTCACGTTGCCGCTCATTGCTCCTAACCCGCCTTGAGGATCTATTTTCCCGTCTTTGGCGACAGTCTGCCATACGCCTGCAGGCAGTTTCACTGTCCTTGACTCGTCGCTGCCATTGAATATAACTTTGATATCCTTCCAAGTATCTCCATTTGCATTATCCTTAAGGGTATAGGAGATTAGATTAGGCGTTTTCTCCGAATCTATTTTGTCGAATACCAAATGCTTGGCAATCTGCTCGGCAGAGGTCATTCTAAAGGCGGGATGCTCCTTTCGCAATGCAATGAGGCCTTTGTAGTAGTCCATCTGGTCGCGGTTGGCGGCTTTGAGACTCCAGTCAATGGCATTTATGGAGTCAGGACTCTTGTAGGAATTATGCACTCCTTTCTTGTCGCGGAAGATTTCTTCTCCGGCAAACATAAAGGGAGTCCCTTGCGAAGTGAATACAATAGTCTGAGCCAGCTTTGCGGCAGCCATACGCTCCTCGTCGGTGGCATCAGGCATCGACTTGCGCAGTTTGTCGGTCAGAGTGAGGTCGTCGTGGCAGCTGACATAATTTACTATCATTTCGGGCGAAGTCGCGTAAGGAAATTTAGAATTATTGCCTTTTTTGTAATTCACTTGCGGGTGTGCAGTAGCTGCCACTATACCAATCTTTACGGTCTCTTCATTTCCCGGTTTGCCGGTGGCAAATCCGCGGTCTTCTGCATTTGAATAATGCCCCTTCACAGCATCGCGTAAGTCGTCGGAGAATACAGCAATGTTCGTCATTTTAGCTACATTTTCCTTAAGTGCCCTTTGATCGGCAGGGAGGGGAGAGTCGCCTGCGGTCCATCCTTCGCCATAGACGAAGATAGAAGGATTGATTTTCTTCAGCTCTGCAGCCACTTGATTCATTGTCTCAGTGTCATGAATAGCCATGAGGTCGAATCTGAATCCGTCGATATGATATTCTTTAGCCCAATATTTCACTGAATTAATGATATAGTCGCGCATCTGTTGCAAGTCAGATGCAGTCTCGTTGCCGCATCCTGACGCGTCGGAATATCTTCCATCGTCCCAATGCCTGTGGTAGTATCCCGGTGTGGTCAATTCAAAGTTTGACCCATCGTTTTCCGCAGTGTGATTATATACCACATCCATAATGACTCCGATGCCGGCATCATGGAGAGCCTTCACCATCTCTTTCATTTCTTTGACCCTTGTGCTCGGGTCAGAAGGATTGGTGGAATAGCTTCCTTCGGGCGCGTTGTAGTTTTGAGGGTCGTATCCCCAGTTGTATGTATTGTCCTGAAGATTTGTTTCGTCGACAGAATTATAGTCGTAGCTTGGAAGGATATGCACGTGGGTCACTCCAAGCTCTTTGAGATGGTCAATTCCGGTCTTCTCGCCCTCCGGCGAAGTAGTGCCCTGCTCAGTCAAAGCCAAAAACTTTCCTTTGTTGGCAATCCCTGATGTGGGAGACATTGAGAAGTCTCTGTGGTGCATTTCATATACTATCACATCAGTGAAATTATCCACTTGTGGCCCCTTGTCTTTGTCCCAACCTTCAGGATTTGTCTTGGCGAAATCTATAATGGCAGCCCGCTTGCCATTTGCCCCTACAGCTTTAGCCCAGACTCCGGGAGTTTCGGAAAGCCACTTGCCATCTTGTTTGACCTTAAAAGTATAGAACTTTCCATACAATTGTCTGTCTACACTTGCTGTCCAAGTGCCATTTTCGGGGTGGAATGTCATGGGGATGCTTTCATACGGCTCTCCATTAAGTCCGGTAGAGTAGAGGCAGAGCACCACCTCTTCAGCTTTAGGACTCCACAGGCGGAAATGTGTGCCTTTTGAATCAATGCTGAGTTCGAGATCCTCACCATTGTAGGTAGGATAGTCTGCAAACTTCTGGTCGTAAGAACTTCTTGCCGAAACCGTCGGGCATATTCCTCCAATCCCGCTCACGATAAGAGCGGCTGAAAGCATAGTCATTGTCCTGTTCATCGTTCAATTATTAAGAAAATTTATATTGCGTAGTGCGTAGTGCGTGATGCGTAGTGCTATCCATTTCCCTTCCTATACTTGTCGGAGTTGCCGGCTTCCACTTCCTCTAATATGTTGAGATATGAAGCATATCGGGATTGCGAAATCCGGTTTTCTGCCAAAGCCTCTTTTACAGCGCATCCCGGTTCATTAATATGCCGGCAATCGCCATATTTACAATTGTTTGAGGCCTTGAAGATTTCCGGGAAGAAATGTCCTACGTCTTCAGTCGTAAAGTCAATTGTCCCGAAACTCCTGACTCCGGGTATGTCGATGATCTCTCCTCCGTATGGAAGGTCGATCATCTCAGAAAAAGTAGTGGTATGTGTCCCTGTGTGATAGAGTCCGGAAATTTCTCCGGTTCTCAAATTCAGGCCCGGTATCAAGGCATTGATAAGTGATGACTTGCCGACGCCGCTGTTGCCGGCAAGAAGCGAGATTTTATCAGTAGTCTCTTTTATCAAGGTTTCGAGTCCCAGTCCTGTTGCAGCCGATACAATTATAGTAGGATATCCAAGGGAATCGTAGAGGTACTTCATAGCCTCTCCAAGTTCTCTGTCTTCATCATCCCAAAGATCGCATTTATTTAGAATCAGTCCTGCAGGAATGCGATAAGCCTCTGCAGTTGCTAAAAATCTATCTATAAAGGTCAGAGGGACCTCCGGCTCGCGCAGTGTCACCACGAGTAGGGCTTTGTCGATATTGGCAGCCAATATATGCGATTCCTTAGAGAGATTGGAGGCTTTCCGGATGATGTAATTTTGTCTGGGCATAATCTCGGTGATATACCATACATCGTCTGTAGCACGTACTGCCTTGACATGGTCGCCGACGGCTACAGGGTTAGTGGTACGGATTCCTTTGATTCTGAAATTCCCTTTTACACGACAGCTCACTGTTGCCCCGTCGTCTAAACGCACGTCGTAGGCGCTCCCGGTGTTTTTCACCACGAGCCCTTGTCGAGACTCAGCAGTCAGAGTCACGCTTTGTCTTTTCTCTTTCTTTGCCATACACTACTAATAACAAATGAAAGGCTAAAAAATAAAAATCGGACGGAAAATATTTTCCATCCGATTTTTATTTTCAAAAGACTCTCAAGGATTATTTGTCTTTCTTTACGAAGCGTTCCTTGATACGAGCCTTTTTGCCGGTGAGGTTGCGGAGATAGTAAAGTTTTGCACGACGCACCTTACCAAGCTTGTTGACTGTGATTGATTCGATGAAGGGAGACTCCATTGGGAAGATACGCTCTACGCCGATGCCGTCAGAAATCTTACGTACGGTGAAGCGCTTCTTGTCTTCATGGCCGGAGATGCGGATCACAACGCCACGATACTGCTGGATACGTTCTTTGTTACCTTCTTTGATTCGGTATGCGACAGTCACTGTGTCGCCGGGGCCGAATGAATCGAAATTCTTTTTGGGAGTTGCAAAAGCTTCCTCCACTACTTTAATTAAATCCATTGTGGTTTAAATATTTAAATTATATTTGCAACATAACAGGTATCCTTTTCTCAGATGCCACTCTCGCATCTTTCCTGCCAGCGATTGCAAATCCGGATGCAAAATTACAAAAAATTTTCTTAACTGCCAAAAAAATACTAACTTTGCAGTATGAAATGCATTCAAGACCTCACGATAAATATCAGGGGAAACCTAATGAGTTTCCGTCCCCCATGGATTATGGGCATACTTAATGTCACTTCCGACTCGTTTTATGCCGGATGTCGAGTAGAAAGCGATGATGAAGTAAGATCGCGTGTCTGTGCCATTAGGGATGAGGGAGCCGACTGCATTGACGTAGGTGCCTGCAGCTCTCGCCCCGGGTCGGAGCCCGTAAGTATGGAGATTGAGATTTCTCGTCTTTTGAATGCCATTTCGATTATTCGTGAGGAATGGCCCGAAGCAGTGATTTCAGTCGATACGTATCGCGCATCTGTAGCTCGCCGCTGCATAGAAGCAGGGGCTGATATCATCAATGACATTTCAGGGGGCACTCTTGATCCGGAAATGTTTGATGCCGTAGCCGATCTTCAAGTGCCATACATATTGACCCACATGCGAGGCAATACTGCCACGATGGCTTCTTTTACGCAGTATGAAGATGTCGTGGCAGATGTCATCAAGGAGCTTGCATATAGTATTCGTGATCTTCGTGAGCGTGGTGTATGCGACATTATCGTCGACCCCGGATTCGGGTTTGCTAAAGACGTAGAGCAAAACTACCGACTGATCGAATCGCTTGATGAATTTTGCAAAATCGGGCTTCCGGTCCTTGTAGGTGTCTCTCGCAAATCTATGATTTGGCGTCCTTTGGGGATTACCCCGGCTGACGCTCTCCCGGGCACGATAGCCCTCAATTCCTTCGCTCTCCTTCATGGGGCTTCCATATTGCGTGTCCACGACGTAGCTCAAGCTGTGCAAGCACGCGACGCTCTGCTCCCACTTTTACATTTTACCCCTGAACATTGACCAATATGATAAGCTTCGGAATTAAAGATCTCTTAGACATACTCATTGTTGCTGCGATTCTTTACTATATATATAAGGTGATGAAGAGTTCGGGCACTATCAGCCTTTTCTATGGTGTGCTCCTTTTCATCATGATTTGGGTAGTGGCGGCTGAAATCTTTGATATGAAACTCACGGGCACTATTCTCGACAAATTCATGAGTATAGGGCTTATCGTGCTGGTGATTCTTTTCCAAGATCAGATAAAGAGATTCTTGATCGACATCGGTTCGCATAGCCATATAGATCAGCTAAAACGCGTGTTCCACCATAGCGCTAAGGATACAAAGTCATATCATAATCTCATTATGGCAATAGTGTATGCCTGCCTCTCTATGTCTAAGTCGAAGACAGGGGCACTGATCTGTCTGCAGAGGAAAGTGCCTCTGGGCGACTATGAGAAGACCGGCGACATCATAGATGCCGACATCAACACTCGACTTATAGAAAATATTTTCTTTAAAAATTCACCACTCCACGATGGCGCGATGATAATAGCACATCGTAGGATCTCTGCTGTAGGTTGTATCCTTCCGGTAAGCCATGACATGCACCTTCCAAAGCATCTCGGACTTCGACACAGGGCAGCTCTTGGCATGAGTCAGGCTTCGGATGCGCTATGCGTAGTGGTGAGCGAAGAGACAGGAAACATATCAGTTGCCAAAGATGGCATTATGACCACTAATATCACGAGTTCAGACCTCGAAAAGCAACTTTCCAATATATTTGGTTAAGACATCATTGATTTAAGATTCGCAACCCCACAACCCCACAACTTCACAACCCCACAACTTAAACTTGCTGTTTTATCCATTCTTTGGCTGTAAGCTCCAGTTCTTCATACCATCTTTCACCAAACCTCCTGATCAGAGGCTCCTTTAAAAACTCATATACCCTGACTCCATTCTTTCTCCCCAATATCTCTGCACATTTGCAAATCTTCCAGCGATGATAGTTCACTGCGGTCATCCCTCCATAATCCTTGAGTCGGATAGGGTAGAGGCTGCAGCTTATCGGCTTGAAAAATTCCGAGCGCCCTTCTCTCCTCAATTTCTCAAGGACACAGAGGCATTTACCTCCGGGAGCATAGCAAGTGAAAATGCAATCCTTCCCATTGACGATGCTCGTCACCAAATCTCCCTCTTCATCCACATACGATGCTCCTTGCTCTCGGGCTACATCCTGAGCCGCCGGAGAAAGATAGGGCATCACTTCCGGCAGAAGCTTATCAAGCTTCTCTTTTTCTTCGGGCAATAACGGCGCTCCGGCATCTCCTTCGATGCAGCATTCACCCAAACATTTGTCGAGGTCGCACTCAAAATATTTCTCTACAACGTCGAGCGACACCAACGTATCATTTATCTGTATCATTAGCTATTTAATTAGGAATGCATAATTCATAATGCATAATTAGCTACGCTCAAGCTAAAGCAAGTCATAATTGTTCGGCTCTGAAATCCAGACAAAAATGCATATATGATATTATACATTTAATTTAATCAATTACTTAGCATTTATTATTTTGTGTATAGTATTTGATCTCCGATGAGTCGGTCATATCTCGCTCCTATCGGACGATACCATACCTGCACCCGATATTCATTTCTCGTCTCATACTTATTCCCCTCTATAAGACTCGAGTCTGCCTGTCGGTTTCCCCTTCTCGGCACAGCCACATACCGGTAGTTGTAGCTACCCTGTTTCAGAGGCATTTCAAGCATATAAGCACCTTGATTGTAGTCGTAGTGCATGCGGTTGGAGTCATCATGATTGAATCTCGTGAATTCTCCTTCCACATATACATCAGCATCCACAGCTTCCGGAGTGTCGAGAATGAAATGAACGGTCACGTAGTCAGCGCCAAGATCGGAATCCGTAGAATTATACTCTCTTATCAGATACCGTCCTTGTTGAGTCTGATCATAGCTATATTGCTTAGATGCTCTTTCCGTATCGGGTGTCAGCCAAGCGTGGTAGTTTTTGCTCAGAAAGCGCATCGAGTCTACGTGCATATCGTTGTAGTTGGTGCGGATTGTCTCAAATCTCCGGAATTCATTCCCTGCCTTGAATATCAATTCCGGTTGATGCGAATAGATGATATCCTTTCCCTCTACTCTTGATGGTGTGCGCAGGGTAGTGGTGGTATAAGGAGCGTTGTTCTGAGTAATGTCTACCCTTATCATTGAATAAGGGTCGTCTATGTTGACATCCGATGGTATTACCTTAAGCTCCAACTGTTGCCATTCAGTGTTGAGTCCACGGTCAGTCTGTGTGGTCACTCCTCCAAAGATATCGGCAGAATGCTCCGAAACAGAAAATCGCGCTTCCCCTAAAGTTTCTTCAGGATCATCTCGCTCGAAGATCTGAAGTATATAATTTCCTGATAGGAGAGGATTCATATTCTCGTTTGGAATCTCTATCCTATAGTTCACAAAATGCACAAAAGTGTTGGAAGAGAAAGCCCAGTCTTCAATATCGGCTATATTGAACCCGTCGAGATACTCCGATTCCAACAGTCCGGATGGTTTCCAGTCAGGACCGCAATGGATAAGCCTATATTGCAAGTCGCTGTAGTCATCACTCCACTCATCAAAAGAAATGATCAGGCGTTCGTCGCTATCCAGCCTGATGGAAGGAGCAGCCATAAAATCACCTTCCTTTGATATCTTCATAGTGCGAAACCTTTCTCCAAAGGAAGAGAAACTGAGAATCAAAGTAATTATTATAACTGTATTGAGGGCGTATGCCCGCAAATTGTCATTATGATTATTAATCATTAATAATTTAGTTTTAATGATTTAGTGCTATCGGAAGCTCCTCCGACTTCTATTTCGTAAACTCCTGCCGATGCTTCCATTTCTCCTGATTGAGGATTATAGAAAGCAAAAGCCTCCGGTCCAAGTTCAAAGTTGACGTCCTGAGCTTCACCTTTCTTAAGATGTATTCGCTTGAAAGCACGCAAGGTCTTATTAAGCGACTTATCAGCCTCATTCTTGATATATACCTGCACCACTTCATCTCCATCCATATCTCCGCTGTTTTTTACATTTACACTGAGTTGGATTGGGCTGCCGTTTCCCCCCTTGACCGTTGGCTCTGAATAGTCAAAGGTAGTGTAGCTGAGTCCATGGCCAAATGCATATAGAGGTTTCTCTGTCATATATCTGTAAGTGCGGCCTTCCATATCGTAATCCTCAAAATCGGGAAGCTGAGAATCATTCTTGTAGAATGTCACGGGAAGGCGCCCGGCAGGATTATAAATTCCGAACAGGGTCTCTGCTACGGCTTGACCTCCGGCCTCTCCGGGATACCAAGCCTGAATCAGAGCATCACAAAGCTCATCTTCTGCAGCCAGCCCCATTGCGCTCCCTGAGCAGTTGACGAAGACAATTTTCTTCCCTTGCTCCTTGAGCTGCTTGATCAATCCTCGTTGTATGGTCGGCAATTCTATTGTAGTTCTGTCTCCGCCACGGAAACCTTCTACGGTCACAGGCATTTCCTCACCTTCGAGGGCTGCGGAGATTCCACCGACAAACACTACGACATCTGCGTCGCCACAGTCTGTATCATACTCTACGCTTCTGCCGATGTCAAATTTCAGCACGGCAATTCCGGGTCGGTCATTTATCCAGTCGATCTCTATATCGTATGTCTTCCCCTTTTCAGCCTGAATTGCCCATGCATAGTCATTGGTAGGGTTAGATCCGTATGATTTTGCCACCTGTTTTCCGTCGACTTTCAATGCCTTAAGTCCTCTGGATGCGGTCATGTTGATGATATACTCTCCGCTTTCTTCCGGTGTGAATTGAGTCTTGAAAGTGGCTGAGAAATCCTCGAGGTTGACTCCGGGAGCAAACACGGTGGCGCCACCCGTGTTCTTGTTGATTGGGAAATTGAGCGTCTCTTTGGCTACCGGTTCCCCTTCTTTGGTTTTATTGTTCCAATATGTAGCGGAAATACCTTTATGTCCGTCGATTGAAAGCATGTCGAAGGTGGATACGGTGTTGTTGTTCTTTACATGGTCGCATCCTTTCAGATACTTCGCATTCGGCGCGATCTTACGTATGCCTTCAAGTATGCTTGTAGTGCGCGTAGGAAAACCATTGTAGTTGCCCCATTGCATCACAGAGTCAGCTGCATTCGGACCCATCACCATCACTTTCGTATCTTTCTTCAAAGGCAGGATACCATTGTTTTTGAGTAATGTCATCGATTCCCTTGCCGCCTTAAGAGCTAAATCCTTGTGAGCCGGGTTGCAGATGTCAGCCTGCCCAAGACCATCCCATTCGGTGTTTTCTCCAAAAAGTTCTCCAAGGCTTATTCTTGCCTCGATCAGGCGAAGAAGGCTTTTATCGATAGTTTCTTCCGAGATGAGACCTTTTTCGTAGGCCTCTCGCAAACCCATGTATGATGATCCGCACTCCAAGTCAGTGCCGGAAATCACGGCATCTGCACTTGCTTCTACATCCGATGGGTGAGTGGCATGAGCATTGGGCCGGTAAAAGTCGCGGATAGCCCAGCAGTCGGACACTACGATCTTGTCGTATCCCCACTTGTTGCGCAGAATGTCTTGGAGAAGTCGCTTGTTGCTGCAGCAGGGCTCTCCTTCCACTCGATTGTAGGCGCACATCACTTGCCCTACGTTTGCATCCACCAATGTCTTGAACGCCGGGAGATACGTTTCCCATAGATCACGAGGATCGATGTCGCGGGCATCAAAAGAATGGCGGTTCCATTCCGGTCCGCTGTGCACAGCGTAATGTTTTGCGCAAGCTATTGTCTTGATGTGCTTGGAGTCTGACGGCCCTTGAAGTCCCTCTACGGCTGCCTTTCCGAGTTGTGAGGATAGGTAGGGGTCTTCACCGTATGTTTCCTGACCGCGTCCCCATCTCGGGTCGCGGAAGATATTGACGTTTGGAGTCCAAAATGTCAGACCTTTATACCTTGTGACTTCTTGATCACCAAGAGTGTTGAATTTTGCTCTTGCCTCGTCGCTGATGCAGCTGAATACATCATAAATCAGACTGTCGTCAAATGTGGCAGCCATGCCGATTGCTTGAGGAAAGACCGTGGCAAATCCGGCACGACCCACGCCATGAAGAGCCTCATTCCACCAATTATATTTCTTTATACCAAGTCTCTTAATTGCCGGACTGTCATCCATCATCAGGGATATCTTTTCGTCGAGTGTGAGCTCTTTTAGCACTAAAGCTGCCTTTTCCTTATTTGAAAGAGATTTATCGTGATTACTTTGCTGCGCAGACACCACTAAGCTTCCGGATAACATTATACCGATAGCTAATGCAGATGCAAGAATTTTATTACGTTTCATAGAAGTCGGTTTTTTGTATCATCTTGTCGATGAAATAAGAATCAAATAAAAAACGCCGATCCAAGACTTGCGGTCTTGTCCGGCACGTTGTACACCCATGGGGAGTCGAACCCCAATCGATGGAACCGGAATCCATTATTCTAT
>CAMWQY010000048.1 GCA_947176355.1 uncultured Porphyromonadaceae bacterium | reverse complement strand
AGAAAAAGATCAAGTATTATGATGATTATCCGGAAGATTTTAATTTTGTGGCAGAGGAGGAGATTAATTATGAATTATGAATTACTCAACTTTCGCAAGTACAATCTCACGCAAAGGCGCAAAGGGGCAGAGTTTCAATGTCTTAAGAGCTTCTCGACTCGGTTATGGCAAGCTCGCAATGGTTGCGGCCTGCTTCGCATCGGCCGGAGCTCGCAGAGAATGCTACGCAACTTTAAGTCTTTAGTCATTGAGGTACAAAATAATAGAACAAGCGAAACTTGAATGAATTAATAATTATTAACGATGAATTGTGGAGGAGATGTATTGAGTATTGAACATTAAACAATGAGTACTTAAATATTGGAGGGATTTGCGGATTTCGGTTTTATTCATTATCTTTGTAGTTTCTAACATAAACTGCTGATAATAAAAAACTGAAAAACTATATAACATGAATAATCGAATGCTATTTACGGCAGCTGTGGCTTTGACGGCTTTTGCTGCTTATTCAGTCAATCCTCTTTGGGTGCGCGATGTGAAAATCTCTCCGGATGGTCAGAAAATAGCTTTTTCTTATAAGGGTGACATCTATACTGTGCTATCCAACGGAGGGGAAGCTAAACGCTTGACTTTTAATCCTTCATACGAATCAGCTCCAATTTGGAGTCCGGATGGAAAGCAAATAGCATTTTCGAGCGACCGCAATGGCAGCATGGATCTTTATATCATGCCATCCAATGGCGGAGCGGAAAAAAGACTCACTTATAATTCGGGCGCTGAGATGGCAGAGGCTTTTTCTTTGGATGGCAAAGAGATTTATTTCTCATCGGCTATTCAAGATCCGGCAATTAGCCCATCTTTCCCATCAGGGAGACTAACGGAACTTTATGCCATATCTACCGAGGGTACGAACTTGCATCAGGTGCTACCGACGCCTGCCACTTCTCTTGCGGTGCTTCCAGACGGAAAAATCCTTTATGAGGACGTGAAAGGGATGGAAGACAAGTGGCGCAAGCACCACACATCATCTGTGACCCGCGACATTTGGATCTATGATCCAGCCACAGGAAAGCACACTAACCTGACAGACCATGCAGGGGAAGACAGATCTCCTGCGCCCCACGATGGAACTCTATATTTTCTTAGTGAAAGAGACGGAGGGTCATTCAATGTCTATGCAATGCCCCTCAATTGTCCAAAAGCATCACCTAAAGCTATAACTGACTTCAAGAATCACCCCGTAAGATTCTTAAGCGTCGCCAACAACGACAAAATGGCTTTCACCTACAACGGAGAACTCTACACAATGAATCCCGGAGGAACCCCCTCGCCTCTTCAAATAACAGTGACAGACGACTCAATAGAAGAACCTGTCAATGTATCAGTGTCTTCAGTGGATGAGGCACTCCCCTCGCCCGACGGGAGCCAGGTGGCTTTCACGAGCAGAGGTGAAGTATTCGTAACATCTACGGAATATCCTTCTATAAAGCAGATCACCCACACACCTGCAATTGAAAGCAACTTATCATGGGGAAGTGACGGCAAAACCCTTTACTATAGTTCTCTTAGAAATGGGAAGTCGAACATCTACAAGGCTTCTATAGCAAGAAAAGATGATCCCAACTTTTCAAATGCAACCTTGATAGAGGAGACAGCCCTCTTCCCGGATGATGGACAGGAACGAGGATATCCGCAAATATCTCCTGACGGCAAGAAGATGGCATACGTAGAAGACCGCAACAAACTGATGGTGATGGATCTTGCTTCGAAGAGCGTAAAAGCTCTTGATGGAGGACCGATCAGCAATTACCGCACTGGTGGCTTCCCGGTATATTGGGCACCTGACAGCCGACTCATAGCTTTGGAGGTGATGAATCCTATGCATGAACCATACGGCGACATATCCATTATTGACACCCAGACAGGAGAATTCATTCCGGTTACGAGAACAGGATATTTCGATCAAGAGCCACGATGGAGCGCCGACGGCAATGCACTCATCTTTGCTTCAGAACGATATGGAATGAGAAACCATGCGTCATGGGGATCGGAAATGGACGTAATGATGGCATTCTTAAATCAGGAAGCCTACGACAAATTCCGACTCTCAGAAGAGGACTATGCGCTACTGAAAGAAGTGGAAAAACAACAGAAAAAAGATGCAGAAAAGGAATCCGACACAAAGAAAGATTCCAAGAAGAAAGATAAGAAAAAGGGGAAGGCAAAAGATGAAGACAAAGCAGACAAGACAAAAGATATCGTAATAGACCGCGAGGGGTTGGCTGACCGCATTGTAAGACTAACTCCAAACTCATCTAACTTGAGCGACTATATCCTATCAAAGGATGGAGAGACATTATACTATCTGTCGGAATTTGAAGATGGATTTGATCTTTGGGAAAAAGACTTGAGGAAAGGAGACGTGTCCCTTCTCAAGAAACTCGGCACAAGAGCTTCCGGAATGGTCTCAGACAAAGATGGGAACATCTTCATCATCGGCAGAAATGTAAAGAAATTCTCGCCCAAAGACAAAAGCTTAAGCAATGTCACTACTTCCACATCAATGAAGATAGATGAAGCAGCCGAAAGGGAAGCCATGCTCAACTATGTAGAGACAGAGGCACGCGAACGATTCTATCTTCCTGAAATGCCAATAGATTGGGAAAGCTATGTGGAAAACTACCGTCGCTTTCTTCCACACATCAACAATGGCTACGACTTTGCGACTCTGCTCAGCGAATTGCTTGGGGAATTGAATGTGTCACACTCCGGAGGGCGATATTATCCTGCGGGAGGTGCAGATCCTACGGCATCTTTAGGGCTGATATTCAACCTCAAAGTTCCATCTGAAGGATTGATGATAGAAGAAGTAGTGGCTGGAGGTCCATTCGACAGGGCTACTTCCAAAGTGAAAGCTGGAGATATTGTCACTGCTATCAATGGAGAATCAATCATAGCAGAAGCAGATTGGGCTAAATCTCTCAATAACATCACAAGAAAGAAAACTCTCGTTTCATTCAACAGACCTTCAACAGGAGAAAAATGGGAGGAAGTTGTGCTCCCCATCACTTCATCTGCCATGAACAATCTTCTCTACAATCGCTGGGTAAAGGCTCGTGAGCATGAAGTGGACAGTCTCTCAGGTGGACGTCTTGGATACGTGCATATTCGATCGATGGATGATGATTCTTTCCGTAAGATATATGCAAAATTGCTCGGTGAATTTGTGGATAAGGAAGGAATCGTAATAGACACCCGTTGGAATGGAGGGGGACGTCTGCACGAAGATATCGAAGTGCTCTTCAGTGGCGAAAAGTATCTCACTCAGGAGATACATGGCAACAAATCTTCGGAAATGCCATCCCGCAGATGGAACAAGCCAAGCATCATGCTCATTTGCGAGGCTAACTACTCGAATGCTCATGGCACACCTTGGGTGTATAAACATAAGAATCTCGGGAAACTTGTAGGGATGCCGGTACCGGGCACCATGTCGAGCGTGAATTGGATCGATTTGCAGAATCCGGATCTTCTGTTTGGCGTTCCGGTGGTAGCATTCCGCACTGAGGATGGGACTATATTGGAGAATACGCAATTGGAGCCGGACATCAAGGTAGCAAATACGCCGGAAGACATAGCTAATGGACGGGACCGCCAGCTTGAGACGGCTGTCTCTGCGCTGCTTGAGGAGGTTGGCAACGATTAACTATCAACGATCAACTATCTACTATCAACGATCAATTATCAATTATCAACTATAAATGAAGGAGCGTTTGGATTTGGGGGATAATATCATTGGAAACACAATAACACTTAGATGAGAAAAATTCAAATTATTGCTTTGGGGATGCTTTTGATGGCATCCCCGTTGCCGGCTAAGACACTTAAAAGTCCTGTCAGATTTGATACATACGAATGGGATTTTGGCACTGTAAACCCTAAGTCAGGAACAGTATGCCACACGTTTGCCATGAAGAATACATCTGACCTTCCGGTAAAAATAGGGAGCTCCAATCCGAGTTGCGAATGTATCCGGGCTTTTTATCCATCAGAGACCATCGCACCAGGGGAACAAATGGATATAATGGTCGCCCTCTCCCCTACTGAATCTTCGGGAAAGACATTTAGAAGCGTAGAAATTTTGGATTCTCAAGGGAATACACTTGGAGCACTCTCTTTAGAAGCAAATATTACAGAAAATGGCACTTCTATTGACCAAGGATATCAATATCCATTCCAGAATCCGAATCTATCGAATGAGGAAAGGACAGAAAATTTGATTTCCCTACTCACTCCTGAAGAGAAAGTGGGATTGATGATGAATAAGTCAGTATCCGTTGACCGATTGGGAATTCCATCCTATAATTGGTGGAGCGAGGCATGCCACGGAGTAAGACAAGATAATTACACCGTATTCCCACAACCAATCGGAATGGCAGCAGCGTTTAACGAAAAACTGTTTTATGATGTTTTTTCCGCCGTTTCGGATGAAGCACGCGCCAACTGGAACCGATCAGACCATAATGTATTCAATGTGCCGATGGGAGTAATTTACTATCCGGGAAATCCTGAGCTTACCTTCTGGTGTCCGAACGTAAATATTTTCCGCGACCCACGTTGGGGACGAGGCCAAGAGACATGTGGAGAAGACCCATATATGAATGCTGTGCTCGGAGTACAGACAGTATTGGGGATGCAAGGGAATGACGACAAATATTTCAAGACTCATGCATGTGCGAAGCATTATGCAGTGCACAGCGGACCGGAGCCACTGCGACATAGCTACAATGCATCCGTCTCGATGCGAGATCTCTGGGAGACATATCTTCCTGCATTCAAAGCACTTGTAAAGAAAGGGAATGTAAGGGAAGTGATGTGTGCCTACAACCGCTATGAAGGTGAGCCATGCTGCACAAGCGACCGACTCTTAGTAGATATCTTGCGCAGGAAATGGGGATATGATGCCATTGTGCTGACAGATTGCGACGCCATCAACAACTTCTACAACAAGGGACAGCACGAGACGCACCCCGATCCACTTTCAGCTTCAGTAGACGCAGTTCTTAATGGAACAGACCTTGAATGCGGAAAGGTATTCATGGTGCTCACAGAAGCATTGGATAAAGGATTGATCAAAGAATCCGTACTTGATGATCATCTCAGAAAGACACTTAAAGGACGGTTTGAACTTGGCATGTTTGACCCGGCAGAGATGCTTCCATGGGCAAATTTGGGACCGGAAACTATAAGCAGCGAAGTATTTGATGAGCTCGCGACGCAGGCTGCCCGAGAATCGATGGTGCTTCTGAAAAACGATGGAGTACTTCCGCTTTCCAAGAACGTGAAGAATATAGCTGTGATCGGGCCTAATGCAGACGATACGGACCTGCTCAACGGCAATTACGGAGGGAAGCCTACACAGGAACATACACATTCCCTACTCGATGGAATCCGCAAAGCAGTGCCTAACAGCAATATATTCTATAAGAAAGCTTGCGAACTAAACGACGAATATGCTACAATTCCTCATTTAGGTGATTTCAACGAAGGGAAAGGAGTGAAGGTGGAATTTTTCAACAATAACTCCCTTAGTGGAAACCCAGATAGGACTGATTATTACAAAGATATCAATTTCAGTACATTCGGGGCATGGGGTTTTGCCGAAGGAATCAGCAAGGATACTCTTTCCGTACGCATTTCGGGCACAATCAGACCTACATTCACAGGCGACATGAAATATACTCTTTCTACTGATAACGGATATACATTCAAAGTGAATGGAAATACGATAGAGGAAGCTGCACCCGAGAGACGCCGCGGATTTGGATTCAATCGCAAGCCCGAATATAAGTCTTTCCCTGTAAAGGAAGGAGAAGAATATGACGTAGAGATTGAGTATAAACATGGGAATGGCAATTTTGCTTTGCTCAGAGGAGACATTTGCGAGCGCAAACCCATAGAATTCAATGATCTTGCTTCTGAAATGAAAGATATGGACGCTATCATCGTGATTGGCGGTATATCAGCACAGATGGAAGGGGAAGGAGGCGACAAGGAGGACATTGAACTCCCTAAGATTCAGGAAAAACTACTTAAAGCAATGCGTGAGACCGGGAAACCGGTAGTATTCGTAAACTGTTCAGGTTCGGCGATTGCGTTCGGAAGTGTGGAAGACAGTTATGATGCATTAATTCAGGCATGGTATCCGGGTCAGGGAGGAGCAAAGGCACTTGCAGAAGTGATCTTCGGGGACTACAATCCGGGAGGAAAACTTCCTGTGACATTCTATAGAAGCAACGATGATCTGCCCGACTTCCTTGACTACAATATGGATAACCGCACATACCGATATTTCCACGGAGATCCATTGTATGCATTCGGTGAGGGACTTTCTTACACTGACTTTGAGGTTGGCAAGGGAAAGCTGTCGAAGAAATCTATGAAAACAGACGGAAGCGTTACGCTTACCGTTCCAGTGACAAATACCGGAAACAGGGAAGGGACAGAAACTATACAGGTATATGTGAAGGCTCTTGATTATCCGGAAGCTCCTATAAAATCATTGAAAGGATTTCAGAAGATTGGACTGAATGCCGGAGAGAAAGGGAAAGTAGTCGTGACCTTAGACGGGGAGGCGTTCGAATATTATGATCCGTCAATCGATGAGCTGTCACCTCGCGCCGGGCGCTATCAGATACTATACGGCACATCTTCGCGGGATGAGGATCTGAAAAGTATTGACTTTAGGGTCAACGATTAACTATCAACTATCAATTATCAACTATTAACTCTAAAGATTATGGGAAAAGAACAGCTGTGGGGGTATATAAACAGGGAGGGGGAAATGGTAGTGGAACCGAAATTTCATGGAGCAGGTAATTTTCATGAAGGACTTGCGGTGGTCAAAGTGGACTGGGCACGTGGATATATCGATACGGAAGGACATTATGTGATAGAGCCACAATATCAGTATGCGGGACCTTTTATCGACGGGAAAGCCAAGGTCATGCTCGACGATGTGTGGGAATATATAGACCATGAAGGGAAAAAGGTAGGAGAAGCAGAGCCTGAAAAAATGGCAGATGACTCAGTGCCTTTAGAAGAGCCATTTCCAACCCCCAAGGGGAAGAAATTCGGCTATGCGGATAAGGATGGAAAGTTTGTCATCAAGGCATCATTCGAACAAGCGAAGCCATTCTCAGACGGGAGGGCGGCAGTGTTAGTCAAAGTATGAAATATAAAATAAGGCGTGGATTGCTCCACGCCTTTAATATTGTATTGATTGTCAGATTATTTTTTTAGGATCTTTTTTACTGAGCCATCAGAGTTGCGGATAATATTGATGCCCTTTGCCAATCTATTCAGTCTTCTTCCATCTATGGAATATATTGCATCTTCAATATTAGCAACAGAGACTTGACCGACTGCAGTATCTTCACCACGATCAATGATATAAGTTTCATAATAAATTGGGACTTCAGGATCAATATAATCCTCGGAATAGTACATGTAGCCCACAATGTAACGTCCATCTGCAGAGATACCAGTAGGCATATTTTGACCAAGAATATCGCCATCAGCATATCTGTCGTTAAATTCCGGGAATGCTTCAATGAACAATTCTGCCTGAGACTGTCCGGCTTTCATGATAAAGCTGCCACGAGTACCAAAGTATGGCTCATCTATAGTTCCAATAAAAGTGCCATCATCAGCAATAGCCAATGGGTAGAGTCCTACTCCAATTTTATCTATTTCTTGAGGTTCGGAATATACCTTAAGAGATTTCTCTTGCGTATCATATACAATAGGCACCTTTGCACGATCGGTCTCCTTCTTTGGTATCAAACCCAACAAAGCGACATAACGCCCATTGTTGCTAATGCTTAGGTAATGGGCAGAAACACCTATCAAAGGCCTGAGATCATTATCCTTATCCTCATCGGGAAGTTTAAGAAATTTTATTGGAAAGAGATCAGGCACATATTCACCGTTGTCGTTCAAAGTCCATAAGCAAGGGACTCCAAAGTCTTCAATAAAGCCCAATATTACCTTTCCGTCACCACTCACTTTCTTAGCAGCAGATACGTCGGGGATCTTAGGATATAATAAAAGTATTTCTTCATCAGAGGGAAGTGGAAGTTTTGTCCAATCGCCACCACCCTTTGAAAATGCGGCTTGCGTTCTGCTTTCAAGGATTGAGCCAACCATAACACTGCCATCATTTGTGATATTTTCACCCAGTACTCCTCTTGTATTTTTTGGACCTACCAAGTCTACAATTTTATTATCTGCAAATGAGTAGGTGGCTCCATATTCAGTAAACCCAATAGCGAGACCGGAATTGCTGACTCCCCTTAGTTCACATGCATCGGTATCTTCATCATCCATAATTTGACATTTCACCTCCCCGGTGAAAGCATCAGCAACAAAAAGACCGACACCAAAATTTACGCTACCGCAAACATATCTACCGTCGGCAGAAATTGCTTCTCCGTATAGTTGATAAAGCAATGCATCTTCTAAAGAAGGACCGACCTTAAGAATTTTTAATTCATCGGCAGAAACAGAAGCACCAAGTGCAACAACCGCAAGACAAAGAGTAAAAAATTTCTTCATATTTAACACAATAGCTCTAATATTTTGAATTTGATTAAACGGGATAGAGCCAAAATCCCGAAAAACCATTACAAAATTAATCAAATATTATGTTAACACCAAATTCTTGAAGAGAAATATGGGCAAATTGCCATTGTTGGAGTCGGCGGTTTGGTCAGAATGATTGACTCGGTGGGGCGCACGCGGAGCGTGCTTTATTACGTTGCTTGACTGTGTGGGAAAGGGTTTGAAGAAATCTTTTTGCAGGAATCAGATAAAATTTATAATTTTGTAGCTGTAGAAGTTTTAACTCAACTTTTAATAACTCAACTTTCGCAAGTACTAAAAATCTCACGCAAAGGCGCAAAGAGGCAGAGTTTTTTTCAACGATTAACTATAAACGATTAACTATCAATTATAGCTTTGCGACTCGGTTATGGCAAGCTCGCAATGATTGCGGCCTGCTTCGCATCGGCCGGAGAGCGCAAAGAAAGCTACGCAACTTTACTACTATGGCAATTGAGATACAATAAATTAGAACAAGTGAAGCTTGAATAGTAATAACAAAATAATATATGAAAGGGAAACATGTAATAAAGCTTAGTTGGATTGCCGGGTTGGGGATCTTTTGGTATTTCCCAGTAATGTCGCAAGATGAAGTGCCATGCCTTATCTTTACGGGTAATTCAACTACCACTGAATGTTTGGATCTTACCAAGCTCAACCGAATTACATTTGAAGAAGATGCAATGGTCATTAGCAGTTCATCTGATGCTGATCAACAAGACATCAAATTATTGTATTCTGAATATAATCGTCTTGAAATCGGAGATGCTGTCCCTACGGGATCAACCAAAGTGGACTTCATTGAATCAAATGGGAATATTCAACTTGCGTATCAGCCGGATTCCAAGAGCTTGATATTGGAATCTTCGTCGGGGGAACAATATAGAATTGGGATTTTCAGTCTTAAGGGAACCCTCATAGCCACTTCCAATATGAGAGGGGGAGAATCGCTAAGCATAGGATCACTCGGAGCCGGAACATATATTGTTTTAGCTACGAATGGAGAGTCTAAAATATCTTTAAAAATTATAATCAATTAATATGCACAACTTTCGCAAGCTCTAAAAACTCACACAGAGGGGCAGAGGGCTCGCTGAGAAACTTTTAACTATGAACTATTAACGATAAACTACTCAACTTTCACAAGCTCTTTTTATTATCACGCAAAGGCGCAAAGGGGCAGAGTTTCAATACTTTGAGAAGCTTCGCGACTCGGTTTTGGCAAGATCGCAATGATTTCGGCCTGCTTCGCATCGGCCGGAGCACGCAGAGAAAGCTACGCAACTTTAAAATTTTGAATATTGAGCTACAATGAATTAGAACATGCGAAATTTGAGTAAACTATCAATTATCAACGATAAACAATAAACAATAAAGCATAAAATTGATGAAGGTTCGTATCGCTCAGGTTAATAGCATAGATGCTGAGTTGAAAGAACGCGGATCAATAGCATAAACAAATAAACACAAAGATTAAAAATTATGAAAGGAATGAATATTAAGAAGTCGATAATTTTTGGAGTGATATCAATTGCAGCAATAAGCGTTTTTGCTGCGCCGAAAAAAGTAATACAGATTTTTCGGAATGGAGAGATAATTCAAGAGTATCCGGCATCAGACATCGATTATATCGAAATCAACGATGTTTCAGATCTTGAAGGGAGTTATTATGAATATAGCGTCAAGAGTAAGGACATCTCCAATACAGGGTCTTTTGCAGGAGGTTTTTTCTACAAGAATTTCTGGGATGATGGAGTCACTTTCAACTATTCGGTGTCAGAAGTGAAGAGTTTTCAGCAACTTGGCAATAGCATGAACATTGAGCTATATGTCGGAGCGAAGGAGCTATACAACGGAAAAGAATTCAATGTTGCAGAGACAGAGTTGCCTTTCTCTTTCAAGTTTCAATATGTAGATATGGAGATCTATGATACTGTTGATGTAATAATAGATAATAATAATCGAGAAGGAGCATCCGGAACCATAGCTTTAATTAGGAACGAAAGAGGAAACTATGATGTGACTTTTGATCTTACTTTAGAATCAGGAGACATAACACTCAAAGGTTATTATGCTGAAGAGTTGCAACCTCGAAATACAATCTATTCGTCAAAAGATGGTCTGATCGGAATAATAAAATCAGCAACACTTGATATTTCGGGGACTGAGTGTATACTCTATCTTTCTACAAAAGAAGGGGAAGCCGGACCGGACAATTACGACGTGAAAGGAGAAGTAGCGGCAGAGGAATGGATGTTTGGGAAATATATGGCTTTCAGCGGACAGGGATCAAAGTTGACTTGGCTTGATGGAATAGTATACGATAAAAATTCAGCGAATTCGACTACATTTTTTGGAGGCAACTGGAGAGTGACGGAGCCATTCAGTATACCGGGAGGAGGGCAAGTGGCAGAGTGCACTGCTATTCTATTCGGAGAAGAGATGCGGTATGCTTATTATTTGGGGGAGATCAGTATTAAGGATTGAGTATTGAGTATTGAGTATTTAGGCTGTACCATAAAGCGACTCTCCGAGGCTACAGAGCTTTTGCGATACCACCCCGGACTGACGTCCGGGGTTTTGGCATTATAGCAGCTCTCCGAGCTGAGAAATGATAAAAAAATAAAACTTTCAGAACAAATTGAAAAATAAAAAATTTTTTTTAATTTTAAAAGATTTTTATTAACTTTGCACAAATAATCTATTTATCAACAAAATTAACAACACATGAAAAAAATCTTTATGCTTTTTGCGGCTACTGCTATAGCAATCACCGCAAACGCAGAGAGCACTACGGCTTCATTCGGAAGTGCAAATAATAGTGAAAAGGACACTGAGGTGACGTGTCCCGGATTCACTATTGACGGCACGTACGTAGCAAGCGGGAGTGCAAAGGTGAATGTGTACGGAACAGACAAAGGCATGAAAATGCGTGCAAACAAGACCGACAACACACTCATCCTCTCTGTAGACGAAAACACCACGATCACTGCCCTCACAATGGGAGTAGTGACTAATGATGCAGACCAGACACTGCCTATAACAGATGTTCTTGTAGACGGCAATTCAGTCACACTCAACTACCCAATTGCAACATACAATACAACTAATGCGGATGGTTCACCAGTAATCAATCTGACTGGAATTGAAGCAACCGAAACAATTGGCATCAAATTCGATGCAGCAGATTATACCGCAAAGAACGTGCAGGTATTCATAGCGGGAGAAGTGACCTACGAAGTGGCTACAGAGTCAAGCAATCCGGAATATCCTGAAAAGCTTAGCCTTACCTTTAACGGTCAGAAAGAACTTCCCGGTATTACAGTGACTCAGGAGATGGAGCCCTACGACGGCGAAGACTACCTTACTGTAAAGATATCAGGAAAATCTGAGGCTGACGAGATAACCATTGACATGGCAACTCCAGAAGGCTGGGACGGTATGATGGTCTATTCTTCTTACGATGGAGATTCAGAAGAAATCAACCCACTACAAGCAAAAGCACCAGCAAAAGAAGGAGATGACTATTGGATGCCACTTTCGTTTGCAGGCTGGCTGACACCCGGCAATACTATCACATTACCCGTGGATGGCAATGAATGGACAGCTCAGGCTTATTTAGTAAAAGGTGAAGAAGTCTATATGATCAACATTGACTTTATTTTTGATGTTGAGCCTATAGAGCCTGCTTATCCTCAAGATCTTGACTTCACACTTAATGGTAATAAAGGTCTTGAAGGAGTAATAGC
>CAMWQY010000047.1 GCA_947176355.1 uncultured Porphyromonadaceae bacterium | reverse complement strand
GATTAACGATCAATTATAGCTTTGCGACTCGGTTATGGCAAGCTCGCAAAGATCGCTGCCTGCTTCGCATCGGCCGGAGAGCGCAAAGAAAGCTACGCTATTGGATATATTTAAGAACTGAACTACAATGAAATAGAACAAGTGAAACTTGAATTAACAATTAAGGCATTAAGTTCAATGTGTCAAAATCATGACAACATCATAAAGCGCCTCTCCGAGGCTACTGAGCTTTTGTCTGGGATTCCCCAGGCTGAAGCCTGGGGTTTTGGCATAATGACAGCTCTCCGAGCTGTCAAATAATATAGAACTTCAACAAATTAGAACAAGTAAAAATTGAATCAATTAATAAGATAAAGTATTAAGGTATTAAGTTCAATGTGTCAAAAATCATGACAATATCATAAAGCGCCTCTCCGAGGCTACTGAGCTTTTGTCTGAGACTCCCCAGGCTGAAGCCTGGGGTTTTGGCATAATAACAGCTCTCCGAGCTGCCAAGTCAATTGCCAAAATTAGAACATCTAACTGAACACTTAATTTATCTGACAAGTGTATATTCTACGGAATCTCCGTGGAGTTTGGGGTTAACGGCAGGAATACCCTTAATTGGCTCGATGCGCAATGGAAGCCGCTCGCCTCTATGCTCTGACAAATCGTCGTAATCTACCACTACCCTTACAGCTTTTTTATCATCAGAAAATTCACTCATGGGCACATAATAGCTTACTCTGACTTTCGACGGGAAAAGGAGCAGATTTTCTTCCTGGGGAACATTCTCAGCCACGACTGTCACTACATCCTCCTTCAACACCAGTGGCTCTACATTAACTTTGACGTTGACCTTTCCGGGGATAAGCCTGACTCCGGGTATCGACTTTAATTCCGACACAAAACTTTTAGTCTCTGACAGATCTTGCTCTACAAACGACTTGGTCATCACTCGATGGAGAGTATCAATGATTTCCCTCGGACCGTAAGCAGTCACTCTCGGAGGATCAGAAACCGGATTGCCATATACAATGTAGCCTGCTTTAGCACTCGCCTTCACCATTGCAACCACAGGAATCGACTTTCCGGGATTGTCAGTATAGTTAAGTCTAAGAGAATCCAAGCTGCTTGAAATTATAGTGGCACTGCTTCCAAAAGTCTCTTTCAAAGCCGACATCATATCGGAGCGAGAGCATATCAATTGCCCATGATCTGCCAATTCGCGGAAATTCAGATTGACAGTAGGAGTCTTCATCCACATTGTCCGCATCAGGCTTGACCCTTTATCTTTCACCTCGACATGAATAGTCTTAGGCACGTCAGAAATAAAGGTGACAGTATCAGGCTTGTTGTTAATTTTGATATTCACTATGCACCCATCCTGCACAGATTCGTTGAGTGTCAGTATCAACCAAAACAATGCAGCAATGCCTACAAAGACCGCAAAAGTAAGCATACCCCGGAATCTCGAGGATTTCCGGAGTTTGCCGAATACTTCTTCGATTGTATTTAGAAAATTCATACGCATGCCGCATGGTTGCGGAGAGATGCAGAATATTACTGCTGGTTAGGATTCTCTACTCCTGCAGGGAATACAGAGCTCTTGTCAACCTTCATCTGAACCCCGGGAGCTACTTCTATCATTACAGTAGCATCAGAAATTTCCTTCAATTTTCCGTGAATTCCGCCGGCTGTCACTACGCGATCGCCTGTCTTCATTGCCTCACGGGCTTTCTTGATCTCTTTTTGTTTTTTTTGCTGCGGGCGAATCATGAAGAAATAGAAGATCACGATCATTGCCACGATCATAAGCATTCCACTGAGGCCACCGCCTCCGGCTGCTTGCTGAAGAAGAATTGAATTCATATTAGTATTATATTAATTATTATTTTCTTAACTTTCCACTTTCTTTCAAGTTAGTGATCACGCCTGCCAACAGACCATTGATGAAAGATCCGCTCTTGGCAGATGAATAGCTCTTGGCTATTTCGATATATTCATTGAGCGAAGCCTGCAATGGAATCTTGGGGAAATTTAATATTTCCGCTATAGCAGTCATCATAATCACCACATCCATATATGCCAAGCGGTCAGATTCCCAATGCTGCTTATTGAGGACCTCATCGATATATCCCCTGTATATAGCATGTTTTTTTACTGTAGCTTCGAATAATTCCTTTCCGAACTTAGCATCCTCACCATCCTTGTACATAGGGAGCACAGGTTCCGTAATTTTTGATGACGGATCGGAAGCCTTTTCCTCAAATCTTCTGAAGGTCTTTATCACAAACTCACCCATGATATCAAGATCATCATTCCAGAACACCGACATAGACTCAAGAGTCTCCAGAAATTGCGGGTCCGTCATAATGATATTGTTCATAGCCTTCTTCCAAAATTCACAGTCAGCATGAAGATCGCTCACCGGATCTTGCATATATTCCTTGTAGAGATCAGACTCTATGATTTTTTTTAGAAGATGATTGATGAGTTCAGGATACTGCTGAAGCCAATAGATCTTGTTTTTCTCAACATAATCCTTGATCTCTTCATTATTATCGAGGAGTTTTACAAGCTCGTTGTCGATAAATTTAGGGTTAGGATTCATATCCTCGTCTGTGCGAAGATAACGATGGCGACGCTCGTCCAGATCCACCTCCCTTTGATAAGTGATATCTACGGGAAGCATCAGCAGACGGAAATATAGTTCCCGCGCTTTCGACAAACTTCTCTGAAGATCTTCCACGCCATCTGTAATATTATCTTGGCTTGAAGCAAACTCCATGAAAGTCTGAGCCACCATCTCTTTTGCCCGGTCAATGCCTCTCAAAGAATAATTTTGATAGCCTTTAGCAATCGAGCTTATTTGAGTATCAGGAGAAATAAAATAGCGGAAGATATCCTGCCAAATCATTGAATCAGACTTAGGATCTTTTTGAAAACTACGATAGATTGCTGACTCATTGATTTTTTCGCAAAGGTCGCTGACACATTTTGCAAGAGGGAAATCACCACCGGAATACTTATTGCATACCGACTTCATGATATTGTCAGAAAGCAGACGCTGGATAAATCTTGTATCATAAAGCGATGAGTGTTTAGTACGCGGACTGATCGACTCTGCAATCGATATCATTAAGTAAAGGTAGTCAAGATAGAGTGAGTAAGCAAAACGCTTCTCTTTCGTAGGAGCAGATGGAGTAGACTGCACCGAGAAATTATTTTGCACAAGAAAATATGAATAAAGCAGTTGCACCACTTTTATCCTTATGAGAACTCTATTTATCATAAATATTTGATTTATAATATCAGGCTTGCCCACACTCTTGTAGGCGAGCGATATAAACAGGATGCAAAATTAATATTTTCCTTTGATTAATCCAAACTTTTTTCCAGATTTCTCTGTCTGACTGCCTCGTATATAATTATACCGGCAGCTACAGAAACATTGAGTGAACTGATTTCGCCAATGATAGGAATGGCAGCAAGATCATCAGCCTGACGGAGCACTTCTTCCGAAATACCGGTCTCCTCAGCACCCATCACAATTGCTGCGGGGACCGTGAAATCAGTCTTAGTATAATTTACAGCACCTTTTTCCGTTGCAGCAACAATTTTATATCCATTATTTTTGAGTTGCTTTACAGCATCGAGAGTTGTTTTTTCACGACACACCGGAATATGGAAAAGAGCACCCGCGGATGTCTTTATAGCATCGGCTGTGATCGAGACAGAATTGTGTGAAGGAATGACGATGGCATTGGCACCGGCACAGCATGCAGTGCGGGCAATGGCACCGAAGTTTCTGATATCAGTCACGCCATCGAGCACCACTATCAAAGGATTCTTGCCCTCCTCATAAAGCATGGGAATGATATTCTCAAGTTTATGATAAGGGACAGCTGCGAGGATAGCAATCGCTCCCTGATGATTTTTCATAGTAATGCGATTGAGCTTCTCTTGAGGCACTCGCTTCACCAAAATTCCATACGCCTTTGCCTTGCCAAGCAGTTCTCTTGCCAAGTCGCCGCTGAAATCGGTCTTAACCAGAATCTTGTCGATATCTTTTCCGGCTTCTATAGCCTCAATAATGGCTCTCAAGCCAAATATATAATCACTTTTTTCCATAATTCAGTTTAGTTGCCAATCATTCCGCATCATTAGCCTTCCAATAAAGCCCGGGCATTCGTCAGGGCAGCGTCATTGATTTCTTTTCCGGAAAGCATTCTTGCTATTTCTTTTACACGCTCATCATAGCCAAGAGTCTTCACATGGCTTACTGTGCGCTCCCCCTCATCTTGCTTAAAGACGAGAAGATGAGATTTTCCTTTTACAGCCACTTGAGGCAAGTGCGTAATGGCGAACACCTGCATCCCTGAAGCAATGTCAGCCATCATGGAGCCCATTCTGTCGGCAATGTCGCCTGAAACGCCCGTGTCTATTTCATCAAAAATCACAGTTGGGAGCTTCAGTTTATTAGCCGTTATAGCCTTAATGCAAAGTGTCAGTCGCGCCATCTCGCCTCCTGAAGCAGTTTGCGACAACGGCATCAACGGCTGATTTTTATTGAAGGCACAAAGAAACTCTATGGTATCCTTACCATCCGGAGTCAGTTTTCCCTTTATGATATTGACACTGAAACGCAGATTCTTTAGTCCAAGCGGCCGAGCATCGGAAGTGAGAGTCTCCTCAAA
This sequence comes from uncultured Porphyromonadaceae bacterium, assembly GCA_947176355.1. Lineage (GTDB taxonomy): Bacteria > Bacteroidota > Bacteroidia > Bacteroidales > Muribaculaceae > Lepagella. The sequence goes on along the minus strand of CAMWQY010000047.1, from coordinate 7,835 downwards.
TTTCTTGGCGGCTGCAGCTCTCGAAATGCTTATCTTCTCAGCTTTCTCCTTCAAAGTATCGCCCAGCTTTCTTGCTTCCGACTCAAGGGCATTAAGCTCTTCAATCTTATCAGACCCTACATTGCTTTCTTTTTTAAGTGAATTATATAAGTCGACAAGGGCATTATAGTCTTCCATCTTAAACCGCTTGACAGCTTCGTAGAGTTCCTTAAGTCGAGAATCAGCCTTAGCAAGTCTGACCGGATCAGATTCAATACCGGAAGATATTCTGGAAAGGGAGTCTCCGATATCCTTAAGTTCGATATAGACATTTTGCAGACGCTCCATCAGAGTAGGTTGACCGGGCTCAGCCGGTCCTTCAAAAAGAGAAAAGTCTATTCCATCGATAGATGCTCCGGCATCTCCTATCAAGTTCAATGCAGAAGTATCAGAAATTGAAAGAAGATAAGCAGCCTGGCCGATACGGCTTCTAAGGTCGTCGGCATCAGAAAGGATATCATATTCCTTTTCCACTTCTTCCAACTCCCCTTTCTTCGGATTAATCTTCGTCAATTGCTCGAGTTGAAAAGCCCGCAACTCTCTGTTTTCGCGATTGCGTTCCATTGAGTCGCGAAGTTTTTTGATTTTATTTCTCAATCCCACGAATTTCGAGAAATCATTCTTATAGTCTGCAAGCAACTCAGCATTGTCGGCAATCGAATCAATAATGCTCAATTGATAATCAGGCTTTGAGAGCAGACGGTTGGAGTGTTGGGAATGAATATCAACGAGTCCTCCCGCCACTTCTGATAGAAGAGGAAGAGTGACCGGAGTGTCGTTGATGAAAGCACGACTGCGACCGTTAGCGGCAATCTCTCTTCGGACTATGATCTGACCGTCGTTCCAATCTAAGTCGTTGGCATCAAAAATTTCTTTAAGAGAAGAAGCCACAGAGTCAAAAACGCCCTCTATCACAGCCTTTCCCTCACGGTTGGCAAGAACTTTAGAGTCGACACGCTCGCCCATTAAAAGGGAAATCGCCCCCATCATGACAGATTTACCGGCACCGGTCTCACCAGTCAAGATAGTCAGCCCATCTCTTAAAGTGAGCTCAACTTTGTCAATAAGCGCATAGTTGATGATTGAAAGATTTCTGATCATGATTGGTTTCCTCCTATACTATTAATTATTCTCATCTCCCTTTCTTATCTTATTAAGACGCTCATTTTCCGAAGGATAAATAGGTTGCAACAACTTGTAGACCAGTTCACGCTCTGTCTGGGGAGCTTTTGAATATACATTTACCAATTCATCCAATTTCGAATCGCGGAAAATAGAGAGGGCAGCCGACATGGCATCAGCCTTATAGACATTTTCAATTGCTGAAAGAGAAGATGTAATCGAAGCCCGACCCTTGTCGGGAGATGTCACCATTTCGTCAAGACCTTTACGGTGATAGTCGTAGAGCATTTGTCGATAAGACGAAGTGGATGGTGAAGTGAACGAAGTAAGAACCCCGCTCCTATTTTTAGGATCTTCAAAAGCCTTCCAACCTATTTCTCCGAGACTCTGTGCAGCTTGAACTACGGATGCAGCACGTTCGTAATATGGTTCACCCCCCATAGGAGAAAAGCTATCAAAATCAAGAGCCAAAAAGAGATAGGCATAATAGTTGAGAATAGCTGTGAGATTATTATCAATGGTGTTGGCATTGAATATTATCGGTTCACCTTCGCGATATTCGAAACTTATCCTATTGTCTTTAAAATTGAAAAGCGTGGTAGTGTAGGTAGAGTTATAGACCGGACGAGAGAGTTGTACCTGTAGATCACCCGTGATTCGATCATCCGTATATTCACTGACTGTCAGATAGAGACGGCAGTCAATTTTTTCATTGTTTGCAAAAGTGGCATTAGAGAATCGGGTCTCGTTCATATATTCCGACATAGCCTCCTGGAGAGTCTGGAATACAGACTTAGACCCTCCCTCGATCTTCTGCGCATTAACTTCAACAGTGCAATTCAGCTCTTGAGCAAAAGCACCCGAAGAAACCATCATAGCAGCTGAAGCCGCGATATATTTTGCAATTCTCTTAGCCTTCATTTATTGAGTATGTTAAACTTAAATGCTACTTGAAAAAATCTTCAAGATTATCTAAAATATCGGAAGCGACTTCACGCTTGCTTTTTGCCGGATACTCGGTTTCAGAGCCATCTTTCTTTATTATGCAGACTTGATTCGTATCCTTATTAAATCCGGCAAGTGGATTTTGGAGGGAATTTAGCACAATCATATCGAAAGATTTCTTTTTCATCTTTTCTACGGCGTTGTCGTGCTCATGATCAGTCTCAAGAGCAAAACCCACAAGCACCTTGTCTTTCTTTTTTGCTCCTAAAGTAGCTGCTATGTCAGGATTTTTCACAAGTTTAAGAATCATTCCATCAGTTTTCTCCCGTTTGATTTTAGAGTCATGACATTCTTCCGGAGCATAGTCAGCCACCGCTGCAGAAAGAATGGCAGCATCGCACTCTTCAAATGCAATTTCTGCCGCATCGAGCATCTGACGAGCACTCCTTACGTCGATTCTCCTTATTGATTGGCAAGCAGTATCTAACGATACCGGACCTGTCACTAAAGTCACATCTGCACCTCTTGCAGCAGCTTCTTCAGCAATGGCAAAACCCATCTTTCCGCTGGAATAATTACCAATAAATCTTACGGGGTCAATATTCTCGTAAGTAGGGCCTGCCGTGACCAGAATTTTCTTCCCTTTCAGGCTTTCCTTCTGCGAGAAATAGAGCTCTACCCTTCTCAGAATTTCATCGGGCTCCTGCATGCGGCCTTTACCGACAAGATGACTTGCCAGTTCGCCTGAAGAAGGCATGATAATTTCCACGCCATCTTTTTGGAGCGTAGAGATATTGCGTTGAGTGGAAGGATGAGCCCACATATCGAGGTCCATAGCCGGAGCGATCATCACATGGCTCTTAGCTGAAAGATAAGTAGTGATCAGCATATTGTCAGCCACTCCATTAGCCATCTTTCCGATTGTAGATGCAGTAGCAGGAGCAATCACCATCAAGTCAGACCAAAGACCCAAGTCAACGTGGGAATGCCATTCACCGGTGTTAGCGGCAAAAAACTCCGAAACCACGGGTTTCCCGCTTAATGCCGCCAATGTGGCGGGAGTGATGAATTCTTTGCCATTAGGAGTGATCACCACCTGCACTTCCGCCCCAGCCTTGATGAAAAGGCGCAGAAGGTAAGCGCTCTTGTAGGCAGCGATACCACCTGAAATTCCAAGCACAATATGTTTCCCCTTCAAGCTCTGCATGTCGAGTTATTTTTTAAGATATTCATATTGCAGTCGGCGAAGCTGATCCTTGGTCTCTTTAGGGAAGTCTCCTTGCATTATCCACTGAATGAAACCGGGCTCATGGCGCACTACATCCTTCACCTTGCGCCCTTTATTCTTACCGAAATTGAATATTGGCTCATGATTGTCGTCGTAGACCATACGGCCTGCAAGATCGACATTTCTGCCCCCGCTTGAGAACTCAGCGAGAGCCTTCACATCATTTTTCAGTTCAGGATAGCGATCCAGTTGACTCAAGAGCACCTCGTAGGTAGCTCTTGTGTCGGCATTGGCAGAGTGAGCATCATTGAGTTCCTTTCCGCAATAGAAACGATATGCAGCCACAAGCGTACGCTGTTCCATTTTGTGAAAAATACCCTGCACATCTATAAAATTCCTACCCGATACGTCAAAAGGAAGACCCACTCTTCCAAATTCCTCTATCAGCAAAGGGACATCGAATTTGTTAGAGTTAAATCCGGCTATATCACTGTCAGAGAAAAGCTCATGGAGAGACTTTGCTATCTGTCGGAATGTCGGAGCATCCTTCACATCTTCATCAGTGATATGATGTATGGCAGTGCTCTCTTCAGGAATGTGGCGCTCAGGATTGATGCGACGGGTCTTTTCTTCAGTATGTCCGTCAGGAAAAACCTTTATAAGTGAAATCTCAATAATCCTGTCGGAAGTAACACTCGTGCCGGTAGTCTCCAGGTCGAAGAAAATTATTGGTCGATTCAGATTCAGTTGCATAATTCACTAAGGATATAAAACTTATTCAATTACTTGCATCGGCATCTGAAGCATCACGACATTCTCATTTTCCTTCTGCTCAAAAGGCAAGAACAAACCTGGACGACCGGGATCAGACAGTTTTACTACGATTGAATCACCGGGGAGATTATTGAGTACCTCAAGCATATATACACTGTTGAATCCAATCGAAAGAGGAGTTCCTTCGTAGGAACAAGAGATACGTTCTTCTGCACGCGTGGAATAATCGAGGTCTTGCGATTGAAGAGATACATTGTTTTCATCCATCGACATCTTCACCAGACTTGAAGCCTTGCTCGCAAAGAGAGAAACCCTTCGCATCGCAGCCGCGAGTGCAGTGCGGTCTACAGTCATCTCATTTGGGTTATCAATTGGAATCACACGGTTGTAATTAGGATAATTGCCCTTAACGAAGCGGCAGCCGAGACGGAAATCACCGAAAGCAAAAATGGCACTCTTTTCATCTTTGCGTATCTTTACACTTTCAGTATCTTTGCCAATGAGCGAACGCAGGATAGCTGCAGGTTTTCCCGGCAAGATAAAAGATGTCTCGCGATTGGGCTGAAAGCTTGTGTTTATATAGCGTACGAGCTTATGTGTGTCAGAGCCTACAAAAGTGATGTCGTTTTCGTGAAAATCCCAATAGACACCGGTCATCATCGGACGTATAGACTCAGTGCTTATCGCAAAGAGAGTGAAATCGAGGCCTCGCTGTATCACCTCGGTGGGAATAGTCATTTCAATTGAAAGATCGTCAGTGTCAAAGTTCTGAGGATATTCTGCTGCATCTACACCCATAAATTGGAAGTGTCCGCCCGGGAAGAGAAGATCGACAGAGCAGTTTGTCTCTTCAATTTCAAATGTGAGGGGAAAATTCGACACTTCCTTCACTACATCCATGAGGCGCTTTGCATTGATGGCAATTTTGCCGTCGAGTCCCTGATTAGTTATTTCAAGCTTAGCAGTCATCACAGTCTCTTGGTCAGAGCCGGTAATGTAGAGAGAATCTTCTTTTACTTCAAGAAGAAAATTGTCGAGGATGGAAAGTGCATTTTTTGCATTTACCACCTTGCTGACAGCCGCAAGTTGCTGCTGAAGAGTCTTTCCGTGAACGTTAAATTTCATATATTTAGACTATTATTTTATTTTTCAACAAGTTAATTTAAACCCTCAATTATATTTGAAAAGAGACGTATTTAAAACACAAAGGTAACAAAAAAAAATGGTATATGCAAAAAAAAGTTCCACGCAATGAAGATTGCATGGAACTATAATTTTCAGCTAAGCTGTTTGGATTATTCTTCAGTTGCTTCAGCCACAACACAAACAGGCACTTCAGCGTTGACGTCACGGTGGAATTTCACAGTGCATACATAGTCGCCGATGACCTTGATTGGGTTCTTGAGTGAGATGAGCTTACGGTCGATATTGTGACCAAGTTTAGCAAATGCATCAGCAATCTGAGCAGCAGCCACACTTCCGTAGATCACACCGTTAGGACCTGTCTTAGCTTCGATAGTGAGAGTCACGTCCTTGATAGCGTCAGCCTGAGCCTGAGCATCAGCAAGAATAGCTGCAATCTTATGTGCACGCTGGCGGAGATTTTCCTGAAGTTCTTTGAGGTTTGCGTCAGAAGCGATCACAGCCTTACCCTGAGGGATGAGATAGTTACGTCCATAACCATCTTTCACTTCCACTACATCGTCTTTGTAGCCTAATTCGACTACGTTTTCTTTAAGAATGAGTTTCATATATAGCTTTCGTTAAAATGGTTATTATTTCATTAAGTCAGTTACGTAAGGAAGAAGGGCGAGGTGGCGAGCACGCTTTACAGCCTGAGCCACACGACGCTGGAACTTAAGAGAAGTGCCGGTGATGCGACGTGGGAGGATTTTGCCCTGTTCGTTGAGGAACTTTTTGAGGAATTCAGGATCCTTGTAGTCGATATATTTGATACCGCTGCGTTTGAAACGGCAGTATTTTTTCTTACGAGTGTCTACTGTAAGAGGAGTAAGATAACGGATTTCGCTGTTTGCTGCCATGATTATGCCTCCTTGTTTTCTGCTTCAGCCGGAGCTGCAGCGGTTTCACTTGCTTTGTTTGCTCTCAGATTGCGACGTTTTTCAGCGTATTCAGCTGCATACTTGTCGAGACGGAAAGTGAGGAAACGGAGCACTTTCTCATCGCGGCGATAAGCGATTTCGAGCTGCTTTACGAGAGTTGGCGCGCCTTCAAATTCGAGAAGGCAATAGAAGCCAGTTGATTTTTTCTGGATGGGATAAGCGAGCTTGCGGAGACCCCATTCCTCTTCATTGACGATTGTAGCTCCATTAGCTGTCAACACGCCTTTGAATTTTTCTACCGCTTCCTTCATCTGTTCGTCAGACAAAACGGGAGTTAAAATGAAAACGGTTTCGTAACGATTCATACGTTTGATTAATTAATTGGTTATTTATCATTGTTTTGACATCGACTTAGCAATAAGTCGTCTCAAAAACGGCACAAAATTACTAAAAAAAATTCAATTACACAAATTTTTCTCAGATAATCTCGCGGACAGAGTCAATATCAGGGAGATTTGCAATTTGATCCATCACCATCCGGAGTTCGTCGTAACTATGCACGGAGAATGTGATGAGAATCGTGGCTATGCTATCCTGAGTCTTTGTGTTGATGCTTCCGATAGAAAGGTTGAGACTGTTGGAAATACAATCTACAAGGTCGATGACCATGTGCGGACGATCGACGCATACCACCTCTATTTCTACAGGATAGAGGGTGTCGTTGGCCTCAAAATCAACACTGACAATATTATCGCCAAGCTGGGAAGACATTTTGATGACTTCAGGGCAATCTCGCTTGTGAACCATTATTCGCTCTCCGGTATTATGGAAACCTATCACCTCCTCACCCGGCATCGGCATACAAATAGGGCAACGATCGTATTTGGGTTTTGGAAGTTTTGAGAGATATGAACGAATGGCTTTTCTTGCTTTATAAGTTACAGTAGCATCGAGCCAATCCCTTGTAGGATGGCACTCTGCATCCGGAAAGACTTCTACAATATCACCACGATGCAGAGCTGTCTTGATTGAAGCAAGACGACCGTTGATGCGTGCGAATTTTGCTTTTTCGCCAAGTTTTGAATGCACTTCGTATGCAAAGTCAAGGACAGTAGACTTTTGGGGAAGAATGATTGGTTTTCCTTGTGGAGTAAAGGTCATGATATCATCATTATAGAATGAAGACACCACATTTTCAATAAAAGTGCTTCCCCCTTCATGAGCATTTTTTGAAATTTCCCTGAGATTTGACCGGAACTTATTAATCCACCTCTTGATGTTACCTTCCGAACTGTCGCTGAGGAAACCATATTGAGAATTAGTCACCATGCGCTCACTGCTGATGTGTACTTCTTGCCATCTGCCATAGTCTGCAAGGAGTTTCACATGAAAACTTTGGTAACCATTTTCCTTCGGATTGTCGATATAATTGGAAATTCCCCCGGGTTTTTCCTTAAAGCGGTCGGTCAATAGCGAATATATCTTCAGGGCAAGATTTTTTTCGGAAATACCTTCTTCATTCTTGAAAACGATTTCCACGAAATGACGATATTTGAGATGATCAAAATCATCTCCATATTTATTCATCTTGCGCCAAAGTGAATAAGGTTGGCGATACTCCACCTTTCTCTTATACACATCACCGAGCCCACGATACAGGAAGA